>JBAXND010000024.1 GCA_037133915.1 Bacteroidota bacterium | reverse complement strand
GAAGCCGGGCTTATGCTTCGGCTTCTTTCAAACTTTTACCGGACAACAGTGGTTTTGTTTAATAAATTATTAACTAAAAATCATCGTTATGAAAAAAGCTTTTATGCTTCTTGCCTTAACAGCGGCCATGATACTTGCCAGCAATGCGTATCAGCCTGCTTCAGCACAGGAATTGGGACCTGTTACAACGGCTCAGTATGCACAGCATGCTGATGCTGCTCCCGGAATTATACACAGTACAAAACCGCAATTCGGATCACCGAAAGCGATGTGGGATTTATTATTTAACTATAACATTACAAGCGTAACAAACTCTGTAGGTTGTGCCGGTGTTTGTTACATCAATGGTGATATTTGGGTTTCCAAATGGGCAACCGACACGCTGATGCGGTTTTCAACCGGTGGCGTATTGATTGAGAAATTCCAGATTGCCGGTCTTACCGGTGTAAGGTCAATGACTACTGATGGAACATTTATTTATGCCGGTGCGAATACGGGTACTATCTATCGTATTAACCCAAATACAAAATTATTGTCACCTCCGCATGTTACTGTAGCGGGCAATGCACGCTGGGTAACTTATGACCCCACATTGAACAGCAATGCAGGTGGATTCTGGTACGGAAATTTCGCTACAGATATTACTGCTGTTGATATGGCAGGCAATGTTCTTTCTACTATTCCTGCCGCACAGCACACACTTACCGGAATGTACGGTGCTGCTTATGATGGCGCTTCAGCAGGAGGACCCTATCTGTGGGTATTTGATCAGAGCGGAACAAACACTACCCAGATTACGGCAATCAGCCTTACTTCCGGTACACCAACTATTTATACCCACGATGCTTTTGTTGATATTTCGGGTGGTCTTTCACTTACCTCTGCCTTAGCAGGTGGTCTCTTCCTGAGCACTACAATCAGCCCGGGCAATATAGCACTTATTGGAGTAGTACAGGGAACGCCAAACAACGGTTTGTTTGCCTATGATCTGGATATTCCCGGTGCAACGATAGATGCCGGAGTTTCAAAGCTCAGACCAACGGCAGGTTATACTCAAATACCCGAAAAGCAGAAATTTGCAGAAACCTTCACTTTTGATGCGACCAATAATGGAACAGCACAACTCGATTCTGTTTATGCCGATTTTGAAATTACGTATAACGGCAGTCCTTTTTACAGTGATGTGCTTACAACCACTAACCTTGCTTCAGCCGGAACCTTCACCTTTACAACCGACCCGATTATCCCTACCGCCGGTGTAGGTGATTATGTGGTTAATGTAACTTTATATCCGGGTTCAAGCCAGACCGACGGCGATGCAAGCAATGATACCATGAGTTTTACTTTTCAGGTAACAGATTCTACCTTTGCCCGCGATAACGGTATTCCCGATGGCGGTTCAGGATATGCTGTTTCCGGTACCGACTGGGCATATGCAATGACAAACTTTTCACTTGCAGTTGATGATACCCTGCAGGGCATTTGGATTCAGAGTGCAAATCCTGTCGACGGCGATTCTACCTATGCTGTGGTTGCACATACCACTGCCGGAATTCCGGATTCAGTGATTGCTACAGGTGACCTGGTGATATTTAACAGTTTACAGTTTGAATATTATCTGGAGTTCCCTGCACCGGTTGCACTGCCCGCAGGCCTGTATTCTTTTGGATGTTATGAAGGAACTACTGCAACTATAAATCTGGCCCAGTCACCTGATTTGTTTACTAACGGAATGAACTTTTTCTACACTCCGACAGGCGGATGGACACAGTCAGGAATCCAGACCGCACGTTTTATCAGACCTTATTTTTCTATGGGTGATGGTTCAATCGGGATAAATGAAGGAATTCGTGAAAAAGGTCTTGCTGTATATCCAAACCCGTCGAACGGAATTTTTACAGTTTCGCTGCCTGCTTCATCAGGAATTTCGGCATCTGTAAAGGTTTTTGAAACTACCGGTCGCCTGATTGAAACACTTACGGTTCCGTGTTCAGGACAAAACGCAACGATTGACCTCAGTGCCTATCCCGAAGGATTGTATTTTATTCAGTTACAGTCAGAGGGTATCAATAGCACACAGAAAGTAATGATATCCCGCTAATCCGGTGATATAGATTAATGAAGAGCTGCATTCAGGCAGTTCGATAATTAAGCAAAGCCCTGTTCAGCAATTCCTGAACAGGGCTTTTTACACTATGATACTTTGTTATGATTACTTTCTTTTATAAATACCGTCCACACTTTCTTTTGACCCTGCGCAGTTCTTAGAGTCTTCAGAGTCGTACTTCACCGTAAAATTTGTCCCGTCAAATTCCAATATAATGCTGCAGTTTCCTTCGTCAGAACTGTAAGTCCGGAACATGTCACTGATGCAAACTGCCTTGCCTTTCAGCGTTGTTTTTTTTGTTTTATACAAGTTTAGAAGAAATCATTAAAAATGAAGCAGCGAATATTATACCTCAACTATTCCTACATTTGCCCGTTAATAAAAATGAATGATTATGGTTGACTATACGGATTGCTATGTTGAAAGGGTTTCGGTTCATAATGTGGGAAACAAGACCAATGGCGAAGATTTGCGGCTTTCAAAAAACCTGCTGGATACCTCAGATTTGAAGGTTCAGGAGCTGCTGCTGAAGTTTTTCCTGACGCCCTTCAATACGCCCGAATTCTATTCATTTACCTTCACAAACGAAGATTTTAATCTGAATCCGGTTTATAATTTCGCAACGGATATTTTTGATAATCTGAAATCGTTTCATAAGAACTCTGTCAACCTGGCAAAGCACTTATTTGAGCTTTCCATTCATCCGCAAATCAAGCCGGGCGACCTGTTTGTAGCCTATTTTACAGGGGTTGCCATTGAAGGCGGAACGACCGATGCGGTGGGTATTTTTAAATCGGAAAACCGTCAGGCATTTCTGAAACTGAACAGCGGTGATGAAGATTTTTCAATTCATTATGAAGATGGCATCAATATTGAAAAACTGGATAAGGGCTGTTTGATTATCAATACTGATGCGGATTCCGGCTATAAAGTGTGCATTGTTGATAAGTCAAATAAATCAATTGAGGCTCAGTACTGGAAAGATACTTTTCTGCAATTGAAACCCTGCAGCGACGATTACCATCATACCAAAGAGTTTTTGAATATTGCCAAGAATTTTGTCACAAAGCAGATTTCTGAAGAATTTGAAGTGACCAAAGCGGATAAAATTGATTTGCTGAACCGTTCGGTTGATTATTTTAAAACGCATGAAACCTTTGATAAAAATGACTTCGAGCAGCAGGTGTTTAAAGACAATACACTGATTAATTCGTTCCGGAATTATGATGAATCATACCGTGAAAATCATGAACTTGATGTGGTTGAGAGTTTCGAGATTTCTGCACAGGCGGTAAAAAAGCAAGCAAGGATTTTCAAGAGTGTGCTGAAGCTGGATAAAAACTTTCACATCTATATTCATGGCGACCGCGAACTTATTGAGCAAGGCGTGGATGCCGACGGGCGGAAGTTCTACAAGATATACTACAGGGAAGAAAATTAGTCAATTAGTTAATTAGTTAATTTGAAAATGTGTTCCGCCGAAGACGGATTTCGGCTACGCCTCGACTCCCGACTCCCGACTTTCTACCGTTGCGGCGCATGAATTTTCCGCATTTCAAACCATCATCATCCGTGCGCCGCCGGGTCTAATCAAACATACACATTCTACCAACAGGTCGCCCCTAGCGGGGCTAAAAAAAAATTACAAATTGTTAATTAATAATTATTAATTGGAAGAGCGTTGGCCCGGCAAAACTGCGGGGCAGGCGCGGGCATGAATGTGATATTTCGTAGAATTCCGACAATGAAGTTTACTCGCATTGTCAGGAATTCAGAAATATCGCAGAGCGGGCGGAAGCATAGTTTTGCCATGTCCTTTTGGGTACTTTTGTGACTAGACAAAAGTACCAAAGAAAAAACAAGCGCCGTAATTGCAACCCTTGATGAGCAAAAAAAACCGGAAGAATAAATTCATTGCATTGCACCGCAAATAATAATTGTTCTCCGAATAACTTCACTGCTTGCGCCGCCGGGTCTAATCAAACATACACATTCTACCAACAGGTCGCCCCTAGCGGGGCTAAAAAAAAATTACAAATTGTTAATTAATAATTATTAATTGGAAGAGCGTTGGCCCGGCAAAACTGCGGGGCAGGCGCGGGCATGAATGTGATATTTCGTAGAATTCCGACAATGAAGTTTACTCGCATTGTCAGGAATTCAGAAATATCGCAGAGCGGGCGGAAGCATAGTTTTGCCATGTCCTTTTGGGTACTTTTGTGACTAGACAAAAGTACCGGAGAAAAAACAAGCGCCGTAATTGCAACCCTTGATGAGCAAAAAAAAACGGAAGAATAAATTCATTGCATTGCACAGCAAATAATAATTGTTCTCCGAATAACTTCACTGCTTGCGCCGCCGGTTTAAACTTCATCTCTGTTTCTAGAAATATCATATCCCTGACGGGATAATTTCAATTATCAATCATCGATTAAACTTGGTAAAATCGGTCAACGCTATTCAGGGATGGTCATTCTTACGACTCTTGACTCTCGACTCTCGACTCACGACTCAAGACTATTTTCCAGCATTTTTGAATACAATCCCTTTGCATCAGGTGTGAAGCCCAGTTTTGTCAGATATTTGACATAGTTTTTTGAATTTCCTTCGGCTACAACTTTTATATAACCTGTACGTATGAATTTTTCCCTAAGCCTGTAATAAACGAAGCGGCCGTTCTTAAAGTCTCGGTATTCGGGGATTACATAATCGAGTCCAACGCGCAGCACATTTTCCTGTTCACGGTGCGCCAGAAATAATCCTGCTACGGACATGTTTCTCAGGATAAAGAAGCTGACCGTATTCATATCGGGTTTGTATACAAACCCCGGACTTTGCCTCTGAATGCCCTCATTGTGAAATTCAAGAAAGCGGATGAGGTAGAGATTTTCGGCTCTGATTTCAAGAATTTCAAAGATTTCTTTTTTGGTGTAAATCATCAAAAGATAATACACGTCAACAATCACAATTATAGTATCGAGAATGCCTACGGGGATGGCGTTTATCATGAAGCCGTAGATGGCCAGTACAAGTGCGCCGGTCATGTTGAGCCAACGAAATTTAACGATGGAATTCACCATCATTGAAAGCGCTATAATTATAGAAGCGATGTATCCGGTCCACTGCAGGATTTCCAAATTCATAATAATGTAACTTAACGTGAAACGGTGAGATGTAAAGAGTTTTGAATTGTAAAAAAAGTCCTTCCCGGTATTACCGGAAAGGACTTAGATAATGCAGGAATGTAATTTACCAGATAACCGGACGATCTTTTTCGGCTTTGTAGCGTTTATCGGATTGCTTGATGTCAAAGGCTTTATAGAAAGCAGGAATATTATAAACCTGTCCGTTTACGCGTGCTTCTTTGGGCGAATGAACATCTTCTTTGAGGCGGCGCATCAGTTCCTTATCGCGTGTATTGCCTCTCCAAACCTGCGCATATGCCAGGAAGAAGCGCTGATCGGAAGTGAAACCGTCGATTTTAGCAGTTGCATCTTTTCCCTGCATGGCTTTCTGCAATGCAACATACGCAACTGTAAGGCCACCCATATCGGCAATGTTTTCACCAATCGTAAGTTTACCGTCCACATGCAGTGAATCCAGCATTTTGTAGCTGTCAAACTGGTCGATAAGCACCTGAGTCTGTTTCTCGAAATTCACGGCATCTTCCTTGGTCCACCAGTCTCTCAGATTACCATCTTTATCATAGAGGCGTCCCTGATCGTCGAAACCATGAGTCATTTCGTGACCAATTACAACGCCAATGGCGCCATAATTCACGGCGTCGTCACCTTTTAAAAAGAAGAACGGCGGTTGAAGAATGGCTGCGGGGAACACGATTTCATTCATGTTCGGGCTGTAGTATGCATTTACGGTTTGCGGTGTCATGCCCCATTCGGTGCGGTCAACAGGCTTTCCGATTTTATTGATATCGCGTGTGAATTCAAAACGCGATGTGGTCATGATATTCTGATAATAGGAATCTTTCGTAATGGTAACTGAAGAATAATCAATCCATTTATCGGGATAACCCACCTTGATATTCATTTTTGCAAGTTTCTCCAGCGCCTGTTTTTTCGTGGCATCGCCCATCCAGGTAAGCTTTTCTATCCTGCTTTTCAGTGCGTCTTTAAGATTATTTACAAGTTCCAGCATCCGTGCTTTTGCTTCAGCAGGAAAATATTTTTCAACATAAAGTTGTCCGACAGCTTCACCAAGCGAACCACTGGTCATGTTCAGAACTCTTTTCCAGCGGGGCTTCATTTCTTTGATACCTGAAAGTACAACGCTGTAAAATGAGAACTGTTCTTTCTCGAAAGCTGCTGTTAAAAATGGCGAAGCTTCGTGCAGCAGATGCCATTTAAAATAGATTTTCCATTCATTCATGGGCACAGTAGCTGTCATTTTTGCCATTTCAGCGAAGAACTTAGGCTGGCCGACATTGATTTCATTGGTGGCTTTAAGACCGAGCGTTGAAAAATAAAGTTCCCAGTCGAACTGGGGTGCAATCTTCTTCAATCCGGCGAGGTCATTTTTATTGTAATTTTTAACCGGGTCGCGAAGTTCAAGACGTGTTGAAGAGGCTTTCGCGAGCTGTGTTTCAATATTCATGATAATTTCAGCATCTTTTGCTGCCTGATCTTTAGCGGTACCTGCCAGTTCAAATGTGCGTGCAATGTGGAGTACGTATTCTTTGCGTATCTCTTTCGAACGATCATCCGTTGACAAATAATAATCTCTATCGGGCAAACCAAGTCCGCCCTGATATAGCTGTGCGATAATCTGCGTGCTGTTTTTGTCATCCTGTCCTGATCCAAAATAAAACATGGGTGTGATACCTGAAGTGTGGAAGAACGCCAGCAGCTTGATCATATCAGCGGGTGTTTTCAGCCCTTCAACTTTATCAAGTTCGGGTTGGAGTGATTTGATGCCTGATTTTTCAATAGCTGCAGAGTCCATTCCCGAAGCATAAAAATCAGCGATTTTCTGTTTTATCGAGCCTGCTTTTACATTTTTGTCGGCAACTGCCTCTTCCATGATGGTGCGCAGTTGTTTGTTGTTTTCTTCTTTCAATACTTCAAATGAGCCGTAGATACTGTATTCGGCTGGAATGGGATTATTTTTCATCCAGTTCCCGTTGGCGTATTTAAAGAAGTCATCGCCCGGTTTTACAGTGGTGTCAAGGTTTGCAATGTTAATTGCAGGCGGTTCTTTTGTCATATTTTTGTTTTTACAGCTGTTCGTCATACCCAGCATTGTGAGGCACGTAAGCAGCAGAAGGTTGAACTTTAGAAAATGTTTTTTCATTTTGGGTGGTAGTTTTGGAGTTGATATTGGTGGCAAATATAGAACATTTAATTTCAATTCATAAATCTTCGTCTGCTAATATTTATCAGGAAATGAAGCTAATACAGGCGAATTTGATGCATAGAAAATATTTTTCATTTCGGGATGATTCTTATATTACCTTGTTAATGCCAGTATGCCGCTGATGATGGTGAGCGGGTGGGGTGGGCATCCGGGAATGAGGAGGTCGGGTTTGTGAGTGGCCAGAAAACTACGGTCAACCGCCGGACTGTCAGCGAACATGCCACCACTTACCGCACATGCGCCTGCAAGTATCAGTATTTTCGGTTGTGGAATGGCTTCCCAGGTCAGCTCCAGTGCTTTTACGCTGTTTTCAACGATGGGGCCTGTTACCACTATTCCGTCGCAATGGCGTGGTGATGCTAAGAATTCAATACCATAGCGGCCCATGTCAAAGTTCACGTTGCCGCAGGCATTCAGCTCAAGTTCGCAACCGTTGCAACTTCCGGCCGACACCAGCCTGAGTTTAAGAGATGAACCAAAGGTGCGTTTTATTTCGTTGCGAATGATATCAGGGTTGAGAACAATTTGTCTTTCGGGTCCTTCAACCACAATCAAACCATCATCATGGTTTGAACATATTTTAAAGTCGGGTGTGAAATGTATTTTCTTTTCGGGGCAAAGTTCTTCACATTCGCTGCAAAATACACATTTACCAAGGTCAAGCGATAAAGGAGTTAATCCTATTGCATGAGCAGGGCAAATATCGTTACACGCTGAGCAGTTTATTTGGCAGGCCGTGGCGTTCAACACCGGCTTTCCCGGATGAGTTGCCGGAAGCTTCACGGAAGCAGGGTCAGGAATGTATTGCCTGCCCTGGTGTTTCACTATTTTTAGAATGTTGAACATTGAGTATAATTATTGTTACAAATCATAACCGCAATAGGATAAATTGAAACTCTTGTTGCAGACCGGAAAATCTGAAATGTCATTTTTGCGGACTGCCAATGCCAGTGCCATCCAGTTGTGCAGCGACGGGTCTTTTATTTTATAATGTGCCAGTTGCCCCTGTTTGTCGGTAATGGCGCAGTGTACATGCTCTCCGCGCCAGCCCTCGGTAATGGCAATAGAAAATGCTGACGGCATAAACGGACGACCGGCTTTGCGGGTTCCGGGTTCATCGTCGCACATTTCCAGCATCTCACGAATGTACTCAAGCGACTGGGTAACTTCGAGTCTGCGCAAAATTGCTCTTGCGTGGACGTCGCCTGTATCAACACAAACAGGTTCGTGTTTTATTCTATTAAAAGGACCGTAAGGATGAGAACTTCTTGTATCCCTGGCAATACCTGACGTCCGTGCGACCATTCCTACAGCCTGTATCAATTCTGCCTGTTCACGGGTAACGTGTCCTGCATCATCAAAACGGGCAAGTACGCCGGGTATATTAAAAAGATAATCGGCCATTTCATCGAAGCGCGGCTCAAAGGTCTCAAGATTTTTGCTGATGAGATTTTTATAAGCCGAATTCATCGGGAAAGGGCTGTAATACGGGCGAATCAGTCTTCGCGCAAAGCGGTTTCCGCACCAGCCTAAAAATGTATTTATGAGTGTTGTGCGCAATCCCTGAAAGACCGAACTGCCCAATTGGTAAGCGATATCAGTACACAGTGCACTCAGGTCGCCGGTATGTATGGCTGCTCGTTCAAGCTCAATAGCAATGGAGCGTTCAAGGCTGAGAGTTGCTGAAACGCTTTCCCCGCTAAGAGATTCGGTAAGCATCGCGAAAGCGGTGGTATTCGCGGCAACGCTGTCACCGGCAATACTTTCGGCGAGCAGCGTGCGTTCTGTTATGCTTTTCGCGCCAAGCATCATCTGTTCTATACCGCGATGCTGGTAACCCAGATGGATTTCGAGATGCAGTACTTTTTCTCCGTTGCATATAAATCGGAAGTGTCCGGGCTCAATGATACCGGCATGTATAGGACCAACGCCCACTTCATGCAGTTCATGTCCTGAAATACCGTAAAACGGATAATTCTCAATAACGGAATTTTTGTCCGAACGGTTATGTGCAAATCGCAATGGCTTGTCCCACGGCTGTTCCGTGAAGGTAATACCGAAATTCTCACTGATTTCACGTTCAAAACAATGCATTCCCGGCACTACAGCCGTCAGTGATTTGGGAGATTCACCTTTGGCAATATCATAAATGTGGCTGAAGACAAAAATGTCAGAAGTGGCATCATTCGCCATGCAGCACATCATTTTCAGATAATTTTCAGATTCTTTGTAAGCATAGTAATTCAGGCAGTGGCAGTTTTTATCTTCCATCAATTCAATTACCTGAGCATAAAATACCTGATATTCCAGTACCGGAATTGCTTGCAGGGGCGCAGTTTCGCCGTTTTTTATAGTAATATATTCCATGCTTATTTTGGTAAAAACTGTATCGCATCATTCACCAGTGCAACAAAAAAATCGGGCGGATTGATACCGATATATAGTGCTAATATGAGCAGTGCGTACTGCGGAACATTTTCCCATGCACTGATATGTGGCTTTTCTTCGGCTACAGCCGCAGGTGTTTTAGCAAAAAGTATATGCATTATATTTGAACCGAATCCCCATAAAATGAATACCAGCAGCACTAACATTATAATTACCAACCACAGGTATCCGTTTGCCAGCAACGACTGAAAGATCATGATTTTTGTGAAGAACAGCCCTGATGGCGGGATTCCCATGATGACCAGAAACAGTAGTATCATCAGAACACCACCGCTCGGGTTTATGTTGAAATATCCGCCCGTATCTTCAATATGTTTGCTCTTGTAGATTCTGATGAATTGCGATGACTGATAAAAAATTCCTGCTTTTATGAACGAGTGGATTACAAGGTGAATAATGACTGCAAAATAAGCGATTCCGCCGACGGCAATGCCCATGGTAATAAGCCCCATGTGCTCTATGCTGGAGTAGGCAATAAGGCGTTTGTAATTATCGACGCGAAGCATATAAACAGTCGCGAAAAGCAAAGAAAGTCCGCCAATGATAAGCATTACATGACTCATCCAGGTATGAAGTGATGTGTCGGCAAACAACTGAAAAAATCGGAAAACGGAAACAAACCCTACATTCATAAGTGATGTGGAAATGATGGCGCTCACCGGTCCCGGTGCGACACTGTGTGCGTCAATACAAACAGTGTGCAGCGGGAAAACACCCAGCTTCACGCTGAATCCGATAACAATAAGCATGAACGAAACCTGAAACAGAAACTCGTTGGTGATGAGGAGCTGACCTGACATCAGCGATGAAAATGTGAGTGACGAAAAGCCGGAAATGTTGGTGGCTGCGTTCAGCAGCAATATTCCTATAAATGAAAGTGAAAGTCCGATAGTTGAAACGAAGAAATATTTCCACGTTGCTTCAAGCGCGTCGCCGGTGCGTTCATGGTAGATAAGCATGGAGATGCAGAGCGTAGTGGCTTCCGCAAGAATCCATAAAATATTGATGTTGTCTGAAAGAAATGCGCCCGACATGCATGCAAAAAGCATGAAGAGCGATGCAAGAAAAACGGAACGACGAAAAAGATTATCGTGGCGTTTTGAAAAATACACGAAACTATTGATAATAGTGACAAATCCTGTAATAGTTAAAACACTGATAAAAATAAATGACAGGGAATCGGCCTTGAAATAGGTGCCGCTGAATGCTGCTTTATCGGCATAAAGTAAATAATTAAACATAGTCTGGACACCGAGGAATAATGCAGCACACAGCAATTGTACGGTTTTTTTTCTCACCGTAAAAACCACTATAGCAAGCAGCAGCACAATCGCAAAATAAATCTCTACACCCATGTTTTAGTCGTAAGTCAAAATAGTCGTAAGTCGTAAGTTAAAAAGTTTGTAAAGTTCATAAAGTTTGAAAGTTCATATAAACAACTCAACACCTCAATCAGAAAGTTTATTCAGCTTATCAATTTCAAGGTCTTTGTTGGTTCCTGCAAGTTTATTCATAAACAAACCGAACAGCAGAATACTTATCAGGATATCAAGCAAAATACCGGCATTCACTGCCATGGGCGTTTCTTTTCCCATGCTGAAAGACAGCAGAACAATTCCGTTTTCCAGAACAATATAACCTATGATGTGCTGAATGATTTCTTTTCGTGAAACTATCAGAAATAATCCTGACAGAATACCTGAAAACGCTGCCGTAAGCACAATTATTTTAAGTTGCGAATTCTGCATATACACACCCATAATGAAGCTGAGAAGTATTAGCCCTGATACAACCAATAATGACCTGAAGCCTGAAATGAAAGGCGAAAAATGTCTTTTGATTTTATTCTTTACTACCATTTTCTTAATATACCAGGGCAGTATCAGGGCTTTAAACAGTAGCGTTTCGGCAAGTACTACCAGCAGGTTGATGATGTTAATTTCTTCGCCCAGTGATAGCAAGGCAATTCCAAACAGTATCAGTCCTTGCAGTACCAGCAGGTTGATGCAAATGAACAGCCTGCCCGATATTGAAATATAGAACAGCGTCATTAAAAATATGATGATTAACAGATTGACCATAACTAAAACTGGTGAGTTGCAATCATTATCAGACTAATAAAAATAAGTATTGAAATGGGTGTTAACAGTATGATGGCTTTATTGTTATTCCTGAGTTTAAATCGTGCACGGAACGATTCTGCAAGACCTACCATTATTGCAAAAGCGATCTGAGTTACAATGAAAATAATTATTCCGGTGTATATCGGAAAACGGGGTGCGAAGAAAAAATTACTGATAAGCGTGCCGAAAATAACGAATTTGAGTGACGATGCGTAATTGATGATACCAAGGTCAAACCCACTGTTGTCAAGTACCATCACCTCATGTACCATGGTCAGTTCAAGATGTGTCTTGGGGTCGTCGTAAGGCAGGCGGCTGTTCTCAACCATAATAATTTGAAAAAGATTGAATGCGGCCAGAATACCTGCAAATACCGTGATGTACGAATCGAAATAAAGCGCATTGAAGATTTCGTGAAATGATGTATGACCTGTCAGCATGGCAAAAGATGCAAGCAGAATGAAAAATGCAGGTTCAACAAGCATGGAATATGTAGCTTCGCGGCTTGCACCCATGCCTTCGAATGCACTGCCTGTATCAAGCGCAGCAATAATCATAAAGAACTTGCCCAGTGCGAGTATATAACTGAATGCAATGAAATCGCCGCGGAACGACAATATGCCCGGTTGATTGCCAAACGGCAGCAACAGCGCTGCACTGATAATACTTGCAAAATACACAAGAGGTGCAATCTTAAAAATAAATGAAGTAGTTGTGCTGTACACTGAACCTTTTTTAAGCAGTCGGATGATATCGCGCATAGGCTGCATGATACCCGGACCTTTACAACCGCTTGCAATGCTTTTGGTGCGCGTAATGATACCCGGGAACACGAGGCTCGCAAGAAAAATCATAACAATTCCCAGTGCGTTCATATCAGATTGAATATTGTAAGCAGTACTAAAATAATGAGCAAAACGAGCATGTAAATAATATAATGTTGTGTCTGCCCGGTTTGAACAATGGCTAAGCGTGTCAGTATCTTTTTGAAGAATCCTGAAATTCCTTTTAACATTTTTTCTTCCGAAAGACTTTCTGAATGTGCACCAAAGCTGCGTTGTGCAGGAAAAAGTTCGTCGTCGGAAATGGGAACATAATCCGTTTTTCTGTTCAGTAAATTGTCCATGTCGTGGTAATAATTCTCTGCATACGATGAGGCAGTGTACTGCATTTTGGATGCATTGCCCGAATATGCGCATCCCCAGGTGGACTTGTATTCTGTTATTTTTTTACGGGTGAAAAAATATTTAACCGCATAGAGCAAGGCCACCATTGCGATAAATGACAACGTGAACCAGCTAACATAGGACGTATTCATAACGGCATATTGCGGAAGCGGTTCCAATGCCGGAGTGTACAATTGAGCGAGACTAAAAATAGTAGTTGAAACAAGTCCGGGATAAATGCCGATAGCAATAATACCAAGGAGAATAATGTATTGTGGTATCAGTGAGAACCAATCGGTTTCATGAACGTCGCGAAGATGCACGCTGCGCGGACTTCCAAGAAACGCAATACCGAATGCACGCGTAAAACAGAATATGGCGAGTCCACCAATCACAACAAGAAACAGCATTGCAAACATCATCAGCAGATTCAGTCCGATGCCCGATGTCATCATGCTTTCGGCAAAACCGTTGTACAGGAAGAATTCCGAAACAAAGCCGTTAAACGGAGGTAATCCGCATATGGCAATCGCTGCGAGAAGGTAGAGCAGTGCCGTATACGGCATTTTTTTAATCAGTCCGCCCAGCCGGTCAATCTCACGTGTATGGGTTTCTTTATAGATACTTCCCGTTGTGTAAAATAATAATGACTTGAATAAGGAATGATTCAGCACATGCAGCAAACCGCCGCCAAATCCGAGAACTGCCAGTTTGTAATTTCCAGTGGCCACGCCTATCATACCGGTGCCAATGCCCATGCCAATAATACCAATGTTTTCGATGCTGCTATAAGCAAGCAGTTTTTTCATGTCGTGCTGAATAATGGCAGTACCGATGCCTACAATTCCGGTAACGGCCGATACGGCTAAAATAATAATGCCTATGGTAAGCAGGTCGTTCTGAACATGAAGCAATACGCGTAAGATACCGTATATCCCCATTTTTATCATTACGCCCGACATGATGCCTGAAACATGGGTGGGTGCGGCAGGGTGGGCGTGGGGCAGCCATGTATGCAGCGGAACAAAGCCTGCCTTTATTCCAAAGCCAACGAAGAAAAGCAGGAACATCGGGATGTTATTGCGGGTTGAAAAAAATGTCGTGAGGCTTTCCCAGTTCATGCTTCCTGTTTCATTATAAATAATAAGAAAGCCAACAATCAGCAAGAGCGCGCCGATGTGCATTTGTACTAAGTAGTCGATACCGGCTTTCAGTACGCCCGGTTTTCCTCCTTCAAAAATTACCAGCAGGAATGAAGCTACCGACATGATTTCCCATGCAACCATGAATGCAACCGCATGCTGCACCATGCAAACAATCAGCATCGAGAAATGCAGCCATGCGAACGAAAAAAAGTGAACAGCATGATTTGCTTTTCGCAGTTCGTGATACATTTTCATGTAGCCGATTGCAAACCATGCACCTGTAAAAACCGTGAAATTTATTATAAGTATGAAAAATGCTGAAAGCCGGTCGATACTTATTTCAAGCGGTTTTCCCCACAGCTGGAACGGTAATAATTCAGTAAAGGTTGTGCCGCCAAGCAGAACCGGCAGTGCGTACCAACTGCTGATAGCAGCCACAACAGCTGTTAACAGCAGGTTATAGTATGGCTGTGCCTTTTTTGAGAGGAAGAAAAAGAAGAATGAAAAAGAGAGTATTGATAAAAAAATCATCATCACATCGAACATGTTTCCCGAATGCAAAGATTGAGGTAATTACCCACACTTCGCCTGAAAATGCATATTAAATGTTAACAGCTATAGGTTAATATCGCAGTAATCAATTCTTTGGCGCACATTTTTCTTCTGCAGAAAAATACAGCTGAAAAACTATTTCTTCACAATCTCAACCCTGCGGTTCTTGGCTTTTCCATCGTCGGTGCCGTTATCGGCAATGGGCTTGGTTTGTCCCCAGCCTTTCGAACTCAGCCTGGCTTTGTCGATGCCTTTTGCAATCAGCGCATTTTTTACGGCTGCTGCGCGGTTTTCAGAAAGAGTTTGATTTGTTGTTGCATTGCCAACATTGTCGGTATGTCCTTCAACACTGATATTCATTGCAGGGTTTTCGGTAAGCATCTGTGCTACCTGATCAATGATAGTTTGCGATTCCGGTTTGATGGTGGCTTTTCCGGTATCGAAATTAATATAGAGAGCTATTGACCCGGTATTGTTGAGTGCTTCCAGAATATCACTGGCAACAATTTCCTGTTTCATGGCTTCAACTTCAACAATTACGATTGTGTAGGTCTCTGCCACATCAGATGCGGAATATAGCTGTATCCAAACTTCTTTACCTGCATTCTTATAGTACAATGTTGATTCCTGCGAACCTAAGTATTTGCGCACTCCGCCGTATTTCGCAATGGCGTTTTCGAAATTCTTTGTAAGCTGATAAAACGAAGGCGGTTGCCCTTTTTCCATATCAAAATAATATGTAATCTGGGTTTTATTACCTTCAATTTTCAATGACTTTTCATCACTTACCCACATTTCAACAACATCAAAATTCTGCTTACATTCGGTAATATAAAAACCGGGCATGCGGTTAAACGAAGGGTGGTCTTTGCATCCTTCTGCATCGGGTTGCTGTGCAAATGCCCCGAAAGTGCATAGAAACAGAACGGTAAAGAGTGTAATTGCTTTCCTCATAGTTGCTTTTGGTTTTGATGGGAAGCAAAAATAGCTAAATATGTGAGATGCCGGATGGAAATAATTGTGATGAATATCAGCCTTCCATTGATTTTAATAGTGCCTTCGGGAGGACGCGTTTTGCCTCAAATTAAACGGCCCAGAGGATTAAGCAGCTAAAATATTTTTTTATAAAATGCTGAACCGTTGATATTTTGAGTACCTTTGCGCATTATTTGAGTCTGATAACCCTTTTAGCATCCCGCAGGTTAGTTTCGATTTAGTAAATACGCCTTCGTATTTCTTTCCGGGTTTGTCTCAAGTTTAACAACTTAATTCAATCTATTATGACAAACATTTTTGTTTCTAACCTGAGTTTCAATATCGAGAATGAAGACTTGAAGCAGGTTTTTGAAGATTATGGCGAAGTTACTTCCGCCAAAGTTATTACCGATCAGGCAACAGGCCGCCCCCGTGGTTTTGGTTTTGTTGAAATGACCAATGATGAGCATGCACAAAACGCAATCAAAGAATTGAACGGTGCAACTTACGATGGTAAGGTACTTGCAGTTTCTGTTGCCAAACCGAGAGAGAAAAAAGATAATTCTTTCAGAAGAACCGGTGGTGGCGGAAGCGGTAGCGGCAGACCAAGATTTGGCAGCAATCGCTACTAAAAATTATTTTTATCTTGAAAAAGCCGCCTCATAAGGGCGGCTTTTTTTTGAAATGAAAAACCGGAATGTCAATTTTCAGGACTTGTTCTGACGACACTAAACACCACTTCGTACAGTGAAAACGGTTTGTGAATAATCTCAAGCAGGTTTATGCTGTAGCAAAATGACTGCAATTCCTCTCTCCGCTGATTAGATATCAGCACAAGCGGGATTTTCAAATAAGTGTAAATGAAGGTTGCTTCATCCGCTTTTATATCGGTTTCAATTATAAGCAACTCGGGTTTTATTCTTTCAATGGAATGAAGTGCGTTATACAGATACGGTACAATATCTGTAACTTCAAATCCTGATTGTGTCAGACAAATGGCGATTTCATCAGCTTTCTTTCTATCGGGCATGATGATGAGGATTTTACGTTTTTGTTTCCGGGTTTCCATATTAATTTATTTTGATGATTCACGGATATTTAAATACAGGGTGTCGGCATTCATCCCCGTGAAAATTCCGTACCCGTTGATAATGCTTGTAGATGGGTTGGTGAGATTCTGGGAACTCGTGCTATTCACATCGTAAAGTGAAGCATAATCGGGTAGCACATGATACAGTATAAGCCGGTGTTTGCCAAAATATTGAAACTCATTCGGTCGAATTTCCATGGCTGTTGATGTTGTTGGAGCTTCTCTGAAACGGTTTCCGGGTGGCTCTTTATCTCCAAAATCACGGATTGGATCGAGCGTTTCTTCCATGCAATCGATTACAACAATATAGTAGGAGCCATCAGTATTATCCCAGGAAACGGTTACCGGGTCGGGCATGGTCGTACCCGGAGGTCCCGAGGTGCTGTCCTGTCTTTCCATCGAAATTTCCGTAACCGATTGTGTGAAATTAAGTGGTTTTGAAGGTGTTGTAGTGACGGCACTTACGGTTAGTGAATTGTATACAAAGCGGAGTGTATAGGAGGCTCCGGTCACACACAGCTCTGAGCTGTCAATATACACACCGTCACCTGACGAACTCAGCTCACGTTCTGTTCCATTACAGCCAAGGAATATTTGGAGTTTTGTTATATCGTCAGTGGCATACTCAGCACTGGACGAAAACGGCGTCTGCCTGCTTATGTTCACCTGCGGATAGCTTCCGGGCATCAGGTAGGCCTCTATAATGGGCAGGTCAGAAAAATCCTTATTCTCGACTTTAGAACAGGAGCTAAGCATCAGGAATAGCAGGCTGACTGTTAACATTGGCTTGTGTGGCATCTTACCTGAGTTTTAGTGAAAGTGTAAGGTTGGGCGTAATGCCTAAATAATTGACGTTGGTTTCCAAAATACTGCCGTCGATAATGTCGTATTGTTTGTACCAGACATTCGTACGATTATACAGGTTGAATATTGAAAACCCGATGTATCCTAACTCACGTTTCTTTTTCTGGCCCATAACAAACTTGTAATTTACAGAGATATCGCAACGGTGGTAATCGGGTAATCGGAGACTGTTTTTTTGGGTAACTGTAAAGAAATCCTGTTCGGAACCATCGAGCAGCGTTATGCTGTATGCGCCGCTGGGTGCGGTATAAGGTCGGCCTGACGCCCAAATCCAGGTAGCTGAAAAATCCCACTTTTTATAGTTATACATCAGCACAATCTTGAATTCATGTGTAACGTCCTGATTGGCGGGGTAATAAGAATCGGAGTATACGGCAAAATAGTTTCGGGCTTCTCCCAAGGTGTAACTTGCCCAGCCATTCATGCTGCCCGATTTTTTTTGAAGCAGAAATTCAACACCTTTCGAATAACCTTTTCCGTGGAAGAAATTTTCGTTATAGTCAACACCAAAAGGACTTGCATTTATACGCAACGAATACTCATTAAGTCCTTCGAGCAGTTTGTAATAAACTTCGGCACTGAAAAGCCATTTCTTGGTATCGTAAGAAATACCTCCTATATAATGAATTGCGGAGCTTACGGGTGTATTGCCGCCATCTGCGAGTACCCAGAAATCGCGGCTTCCCGATAGAATATCTTCACGTGTTACCCTGTTGGCAAACTGATAATACTTACCATAAGCACCTTTGAGTGAAAGCCGTTCGGTCAGGTTATAGTTCAGCGATATGCGCGGCTCAGTATAGGCTTTTTTAGTAATGTCATAATAGCTCATTCTGATGCCCGGCAATATGATGACTCGGCCACCCCACAATTTTATTTTATCCTGTAAATAGGCACCTGCAAGAATTCCCGTATTATTGCGGTCAAGAATGGAGGCTGTATCGCTCTGCGCATAATTGTATTTGATATCGTAATACGTGCCAAAGCCTCCGAATTCAAGAGCAAGCGGACCAAGGTCCCACTGGTAGTCAGAACGCAGGCTGTAATCGCGCAAATAGTTGTTTTCGAAGATGCCGTTATTTACCGTGCTGCTTGTTCCTGATGAATTAAAAATGGTTCTTTCCTGAGAGCGCTCCCTTTTGCTGTAATAATTTGAAAAGCTCAGAATAGTATTGCCATAAATTTTCGGATTCCATGAACGCGACCATTTCAGGCTGCTGCCAAAATTTCCGTATCGTGTCAGATCGGTTGAATTCATTGAGAAATTTGAAGGAGCGGCGGATGATGAAGATGATGAAGTACTGTTGTCAAGTTTATCCGTTCCATTGAAAAAGCTGAGCGAAACAATGTCTTTTTTGGTCGGATGATACGTCATCTTGCCGTTTAAATCATAGAAATAGGAGGTGACTTTCGTGTCCTGAGAGAATTTACCGCCGGGACCTTCACCTACAAAATTTCCTGCGGATTTGCTCTGGTTGAATTTGTCGAAAATAAGATTGTAAACAGGACTTTTGTAGGAACGCCTGTAGGCTATCATGGTTGTGAAATTTTTTCCAATCGGAATTTCAACAAATGCATTTACACTGAGCAAACTGGCATCCATGCCCATATTGAATTTTTTTTGATTGCCCTCTTTGCCGGTAATTTCCGTAACACTTGACAGCCTTCCGCCAAAGCGTGATTCAAATCCACCTTTATAAAGTTGCACGTCCTTAAGTGCATTGGAATTGAATGCACTGAAAAATCCATACAGGTGGTCAACATGGTACACAGTAAAGCCGTCGTATAAAATAAGGTTCTGATCCGGAGTGCCGCCTCGGACGTACAATCCGGATGATGATTCATTGGATGCGCTGATTCCGGGAAGCAACTGGAATGACCGCATTATATCGCGTTCGCCCAGGTTTGGAAGTTGTTCCAGTTTGCGAGGAGTCATTTTTATTGTACTTACATCATCTTTATTTTCAAGAACCACATCTTCACGAACAGCGCTAACTACAATCTCTTTCAGCGATTGTGACGATGGCTGCAGCTCGATGAGAAAATTTGTTTTCGGAAGCTGTGGCGAAAGAAAGACTTCTGTTTTGGAATATCCTACATATTGTACAATCAGAGTAGTTGTGTCGGTTGGAACTTTTTGAAGTGTAAACCAGCCGTCCATATTGGTAGTAGTTCCACTTTGAGTGCCTTTTACGAGAACGGTTGCAAACGGCAATGCTTCGCCTGTTTGTTTATCACGCACAGTTCCCGAGAGCGTAAAATTGTATGTTCGGGGTGGCCCAAAGTACATTCTTACTGCTTTGATTTCTTCCGGTATGTATGCTCCGTTTGGTTCATCACCATCGGAATCATCATCTTCATCGGCCTCGGGAAGCGGAGCATAGGCTGCTGTATTCTCAGTAAAATCAAGCAATGCGGGATTGACTGTGGCAATTTTGCCGTTCTGAGATAGTTCCTCGGATTTGAGCCTTATCGTTGTAAACACTTCATTTAGCGCTGATTTATCTGCATCAATTCGCAGTATTTGCTCGTCATTAATCTGGAGAAAAATATTTTTATTTCCGCATTCGAAATGGTTGGTAACCAGACTTGCAATAGCTATCAGGCATTCCACCCGGGCACTGAAGTCACGACCTGTGGCCGGAACCATAACAAACAGATAATTGTAAAACCGGGGAATATTCTTGAGGCTGTCATGTTCAAATATTTGTTCAGCGCTTTCGCCGGGTCGTCCCGAAATAAAGATAAATGGACGTCGGCAGGAGAGGTAGTCGCTATTGCGTGCATACGTTGTATACTTTACGTAGCAATCGCTGCCGGGAGTATTGAATTCACGCTGGTTCTGGGCGGAAACAAAAATCGCTACCAGGATAAAGACGAAAAACAGGGGGAGTTTTTGCATTTCAATGGAACTGATTTTTCATAATGCGACGTCATTATCCGGCAGCGAAGAGGACAAATATATTAAAGAACGAAAGGGAAATTTTGCAAAATAGATGTAGGGCGTATTTGTATAGAAGAACAGGGTTTAATTAAGGATTTTAGAATGAATCAATGATTAGAAAGTGAAATAATATCCGATGCCGATAATGTGATCTGTTTCGGAATTCTTCACATTATACTCCTGCTGCAGCATGTAAAATAAATCAATCGTGTGTACCCTGTTAAATGCGTATTCCACACCGCCCGAATAGCGGACGTTATCAATGGTAATTCCATGAACGTTGCAAAGCGGCGTAAACAATTCAGTCGAAATATACGGTGTTGCCTTTTTCGTAGCATCATATTTTATGGTAAGTTTATTTCTTGAATAGTATTCGGGAACCTTTCCTTCAGGCGAAGATAAGATGTCTGCATACTGGCTCTGGAAGCGGGTCCGGAACAATACGGTTACGGATTTTATTTTTTCGCGATAGGCTAAATCGAAGTAATATCGATGGCGATTGCTGTACGTGCCGTCGGCTCTGCTTCTTGCCATAAAGCGATAATTTCCCGATAACCTGACTTTTTTGCTAAAGCGGTAGTTTAGGCCTAATTCCGTAAAATATGTTCCGACTTGCGTAATATTATTATTCATGCGGAGTTCTGCCGCAAGCGAAATGGAAAATCCTTTCGTAATCTTTTTTTCGCCGTTCATGCTCATCCATAATCCGGCATCACTGTGCTGTGCGCAGCAATAATCACCTGCCAATAACAGAGCAATGAGAGAAAACAGTATGTTACTTTTTATTTTCGTAGTAGTAGATTTTTATTTCTGCCGTATCATTCTGAAAATTCATAGATACAATTTGGTGACGATGTATTTTAAGACCGGTTCGCTGCCTCAGGTCTTCGAGTAAATCAGCAGAGTTTTCAGGCTTTACAAGGTCGATGTTCTCGTATCTTATCATCTTGGAACTTTCCCGCTTGAGAATAAGATTGCTGTCAAGCAGGAATGTAATAACAAGAATAATTCCGTTAATAATGGCGAGCTCTTCAAAATCGAGTTGTATGGCGCTTATCAAACCTATTGCAATAAAAATAAACAGATAGGTCATGTCTTTCATTGAAATGCCTTCGGTTCTGTAGCGCAGCATTGAAAATACGGCAAAGAGTCCAAATGCCGCACCCACGGAAATTTTTATTTTGTTCAATACAAAAGTCAGCATGAAAATCATAATATTGAACATCAGGAATGTGAAAATGCTTTCGTATTGCCTGTTTCTGGGGTAGTAGACTAAAGAAATTATTAATGCAAGCGTTAGCAGGTTCATGCCCAGATACAGAAAAAAATTGGCGTTAATCTCAACGGTATCCTTCTCCTTATCCTTTTCTTTCTCTTTTTTCTTTTCAGATTTTTTTTCTTTCTCATTGTTTTCATCTACCTGAGTTGTGGTAGTCTGGTCGGATGGAATGCCGAACTGTGCCTTACTCTGAATAGTGGATGTTCCGGGGCAAAGAAGCAAAAGGAACAGAAAAATCATTTTAATATTGGTCATGGCAATAAATTTATGGAAAGTCAGTAATATTAATTTCAGAAATATTCGAAAATATATTTGCGTGCCGATTTAAGTTTGCCTGAAGCATTATAAGTTTGCCTGCTGTCTTTTAAACCTTTTCCGTTGTAAGTACATTCAATCTTTTCTTTTAAATTACCATTGCCGTCGTACACTGCTTCGCCTGTTTTAGTGCCGTCAGCGGCATAGGTATACACAGTTTTTTTTACTATTGTATTATCCTTCAGGTTTGTGACAATCTCTTCGGTCTTATCATTCTTTGCATTGTATTTGTACGTTTTTTTCTCATTCGTTTCATCCTTCAGATCATAGCTGGTTTCTTCGGTAATGTTGCCGTACGCATCGTATTTAGTAGTTTCTTTTTTGCTTACGGTACCATCTTTTTTGTAATCAATTTTCAGAACCTGTCTTCCGTTTCTGTCCCATTCTTCATAGGAGTTTTTATAACCGTCTGTTGCTCCGTCGCCGCTGTCGGCCTGCCATACCGTTACCGATTTTATCTTATTCTCTTTAATCTCTTTTTTGCTCTGTGCGATTGAAAAGCCTGCGGATAGAATGCAAATTAAAGCTATAATATATTTTCTCATAGAATTCTATTTAGCAACCGTAATCAATGGAACTTCAACTTCCTGATTATTTTTTGTGATTTCAATATCTTTAATTATCGGAATAAAAGCGTTCGTTTGAAGGGTCGAATCTGCCGAATATGCGTACACATGGTATGTGCCTTTTTGCAGATATTTAAACTCAAAAGTGCCGTCATAATTGGTTTTTATATGGTCGCTGTATGTTTTACTGTCGCCGTAAATTATATATACGTCCACTTCCTGACCGTAATATTCGTCTTCTAAAATTGTAAAAGTAGAATTATAATCATGTACCATTACTTTTCCCGTTAAGCTTGAACTACCGCCGGTTCCGGCATCTTTTTTACATGATGTGAAGCATGCAGTAAAAAAGAAAAGCGGTAGTATAAAGATCAATATTTTTTTCATTTTCAGTTGTTTTATCGTGTAATGATGAATTTTTCAACGCTGTTGCCCAGTCTAAGGAAATACATACCGGCATTCAATTCATTCACAGGAATTGAAATGCTTCCAAAATTACTATTTAAACTGTATTCTCGTACTTTTTGAGTTGCGTTATAAATTTCAATGTTGGTTACTTCCTGCGGCAGACCCGAAATATCAACCTTCAAAAGGTCTGTGGCGGGATTTGGAAATATCCTGAACGTATTGTCTGTATTGCTTTCTGTAATTCCTGAAAAGTCCTGCAGTTTAGATACTCCATTGCCTGTTGCAATCCATACAACATTGTTTTTATCTACAGCCAACCGAATTACTTGTTTGTCAACAAGTCCGTCTGCCATGGTGTATGACGTCCAGGTGCTTCCATCAAATTTGGAAATTCCACCTTGAGTATTGTAATCTGCAAATAGTCCAACCCATACGTTATCATTCGAATCAACCTTGATATCACGAACGTAGTTATTGTACAATCCGCTTGCTGTATCATAATTTGCAAACCAATTATTGGCGTTGTCCAGTTCCGATATACCATACCAGGTACCAATGAATTTGTGACCTGAATTATCAATACCAACAGCAAACACATTGTCATCCTGCAGGCTGTCCATGGTGGCCATTGAAATATTTGTAAATGTTGAATTGTCGTACATTGAAACGCCCCCCATGACTGTCCCGAACCATTTATTACCGGCAGCATCAACTGCAATATAATCGATGTTATTCGATGGAAGCCCATCTGTAGTGGTAAAATCAGTCCAGGTCACGCCATCGTATTTTGAAACGCCTGCCGTGGTGGCAAACCATACACTGCCGTCTATATCTGCGGCAATATAAATCACACCGTTATCAATCAGCCCATCTGCTGTAGTGTATGTAGTCCAGGCTGAACCATCAAATTTACTGACGCCAAAATTTGTCCCAACCCAAACATTATTGTTTTTATCAACGGCTATACAGCTCGTGTAATTGTCCACCAGCCCATCTGCCGTATCGTAAACTGTCCAATTGACATCATCGAATTTTGCCACGCCAACGGCCGTTCCGAACCATTTATTATTATTTGTGTCAACGGCAACGCCCCCAATAATAAAATTGTCGGGGAGTCCTTCTACGGTGGTGTAATTTGTGAAAACCTGCGATTTTACTGCGCTGCCCGACAATATCAGGACAAGAATAATAAGCCTGTTTATGATTGTTTTCATGATTTGTTATTTTAAACTATTTAATGATAAATACTTTTCTGGTTATTGATGCTGCATTTTCAGACGTTAGTACCAGATAATAAATACCATTGTCAAATGCCGATAAGTCAAGGCTTTTTGTATTCATTTCTTTTTTCAGCAGTTTTCCCTGAGTGCTGTAAATTGCCACTTCATATTTATGGGAATTCAACGCATTGCCCTGTAATTCTATTATTCCGGTGGCCGGATTTGGAAATATATTCAGCGTGGCGAAGTCATTTTGAGATTCATCGAGTCCGCTGCACGCATCCACCAGTATATTTATAGATGCTGTATCAGAGCAGCCAAGAGTGGTATTTGTAATAGTAACCACAACGTGGTAATTTCCTGCAGTCGGTGCAGTGATTGTGGGATTTTGCAATGGTGATGAAAATCCCGCGGGTGTTGAACTCCACGAATACTGGTAACCGGGATTTGTTTCAGTTAATGAAACCGCACTGGAGCTTAATGTAATGGGCAGTCCGCTGCACAGCTGAGTAACTGATGCGCCTGCAGTTGCAGAAGGTCCTCTCACATAGCATTTGGTATAACGGTAACAGTGTGTTGAGTTCGTGCCTGCTTTTGTCCAAATCTGCGTGCCCGCTGCATTCACTTCATACACTGCGCCAAATGAATTATTCACTAACATATTTCCATTCGGGAGCTGCTGTGAATTCCCTTCATTGTTAGATGTAAATACGGACGTGAATGTGTAATTGGGTGCCGCAGGGGCGTAAGCCGTGCCATAAGTATGAGCGTAATTGTATCCGCTGTCGGGCGGATTCCAAATATTCACTTTTGAATTTGAACCCGGATCATTTTCAAATGCAGCCAGATAGTCTGGATAATTGGGGTTGTCTGATGAAATCCAGTGTGCATCATGAATTACGTTGAATATTGCCGTTCCTGTTGCCCCGTA
The DNA here is from genome assembly GCA_037133915.1 of Bacteroidota bacterium. NCBI lineage: Bacteria > Pseudomonadati > Bacteroidota > Bacteroidota bacterium. Next base: position 33,588 of record JBAXND010000024.1, on the reverse strand, counting down.
TGATGCCGGGTTGCCCCATCGGTACAGAAAATCACCGCCCTTACCTGAATTACCGCCGGTATGACCGGCTGCTTCTGAAGTCGTTGTACTGTGGTCTATAACAAATGCGGAGTTCATGAAATGCATACTGAATACAATCTGGTCGAGGTTTGCATTGTAGTCAATACCATTCATGTGATACCTGTCGGGAAGCGTTCCCGTACCGGTGTAGTTGATGTTCATTAATTGTGGATTGGCAACAATAGATGTCACATAATTATCCTTCAAAGAATTGTAATTCTGACAGAGATGATCCCACAAATGCCATTCCCAGACGATTGTTCCTGTGGTGGCGCCTGTTGGTTTTACTTCAATTATCTTTTCAGAGTAAATAGCCGCATTGGACGAACATCCTGCCTGCGTTGCATCTGCTGCTGTTTTGGCTTCGTAACAGATTAGCAAAACGTTGCCGTTGGGCATTGGGCAGATGTCGTGATGAGGGCTGTAAGAACCGTTCTGATAGTATACATAGTCCCAGGCAATGGTCCCGTCCCATGCAATCTTCTGAATGCCTCCATGGCAAGGACCCGTATTCCATGTGTTCCCTGAGGGTTTGTAACTTCTTACCAGCGTATCGCCCGGTATCAGGTACGATGAATAGGCACTTTTCTTACTTGATGAAAAGGTCCATGTTTTATAGATTACGGGAGCATCCGCCGTATCAATTAAATAGGCCTGAGTGCCATTCTTAGTGGCATAAAGGGTGTAATAGCCCCATTGCTGTGCATTTGCAAATGATGACATGAGCAGTATGAAAAAGATGGCTGCATTCCGGGTCAGGGTTTTCATGCTTCTTTGTTTAATAGATAAAAAAATCAAATGTTGCTGCAATCCTTTTACTTGGTATTTAAATTTATCTGGAAAGTACTATTTTTCTGGTTATCGGACTGTTTTCTCCCGATAACACTGCAATAAAGTATATCCCGTCGGGGAAGGCCGAAAGATCAATGGTGCGCGTATTCCGCATCTTCATTATTTCACGTCCGGTAACATCGCTGACGACAATCTGCATATCCGAAATATTCGTTTCACCATTATTTATCGTTACGATTCCTGTTGTGGGGTTGGGAAAAATTTCGATTTGTGGTTTATTGTTTTGCAATTCCACATCGGTGCATGCATTAACGGTTACAAGCACTGAGGCTGTATCATAGCAACCCAGCGCAGAATTTGTAATCGTTACATTATAACGATAGGTTCCTGCTGCACCAGCGGTGAGTGTCGGATTTTGGAGTGATGACGTAAATCCTGCCGGCGATGAATTCCATGAATATGAATAGGACGGGTTGGTTTCCGTAACCGACAGGGCACTTGAATTTAAACTTATTTGAGCGCCTGAGCATACAACTGTTGATGTGGCACTGCTGCTGGCAACCGGTCCGCGTACAGCGCATAAAGTAAATCGGTATGCATGGGGCGATGTCGCCGTTTTTGACCAGAGCGTAGTGCCGGCGGCGTTCACTTCAAAAATAGCTCCCGAACCCATGCCCGGAACACACATCAGCACATTGCCGTTCGGCAGTTGCTGAGAATTACCCATATCATTGGCAGTGTAAGCAGATGTGTACTGATAATTATACGTCGAGGGTGTGTATGCCTGACCAAGAGTCAGATTGTAAGTATAACCGCTCAATGGCGGATTCACAATGGTAAAGGCTGATTTGCTGCCTGTGCCGCCTTTATTATTAAAAGCGCAAAGATATCCCGGATAATTGGGGTTATCTGAAGGCACCCAGTGTGCATCATGAACTACATTGAAAATGGCCGTGCCCGTAGCGCCATAATTAGCCGGTTTTCCCCAGCGGTACAGAAAATCTCCTCCTTTGCCGGCATTGCCGCCTGTGTGTGTCGCTGCAACCGCCGTTGTGGTGCTGTGGTCAATAACATAAATCTCGTTGGTCATGTGCATGCTTACAACAATCTGATCAAGCGCTTCATTATAGTCAATACCGTTCATGTGAAAACGGTCCTGACTTGTGCCGATGTTGATGTTCATCAGCTGAGGGTTATTTACAATTGATGTCACATAATTGTCTTTCGCTGCGTTATAATTCTGGCAAAGATGATCCCATAATTTCCATTCCCAGACTACGGTTCCTGTGGTAGCACCGGTAGGTTTTACTTCCATTATTTTTTCCGACCACACACTGGTTGCCGATGACGCACCTGCCTGGGTAGCTAAGGTCGCAGATTTTACTTCATAGGCTATCATCAGAACGTTTCCGTTTTTCATCGGGCAGATGTCGTGATGCAAAGAGTATGTGGAGCTGTTGTACTGGTAATCCCACACTACTGTGTTGTCCCATAAAACTTTTTGAACAGCACCTGTCATTCCACCGCCGGAGAGGCCTCCGGAAGCAGTATATCCATAGCTTCTTACAAGTGTATCTCCGGGTACGAGGTAGGTGGAGTACCCTGTTTTTTTACTGCTTGAAAAGGTCCACGTTTTAAAAGTCACCGGCGAATCAGCAGTATCGATCAGGTAGGCGGTAGTGCTGTTCGACGGTGCATAAAGCGTGTAGTATCCCCATTGCTGTGCGTTTGCTAAAGCCGCAGCCAATATGAAGATAACGAAAATTGATTTTTGAATAATGGTCTTCATAAGTTTTATTGTTGATTATTACGTTTCATTAAAAATTGGTCAATCAGTATTATTCCATTTATAGGATTACAAAAGTTCTTGTCAGAATTTTATCATCGCAAATTACCTGTACTGCATACACACCGCTCTGCATCCCGCTAAGGTCAACTTCTTTACTTACCGCCCTTATCATTCCTGCGCTATGGCTGTATTGTACATCAGATGCAACCTGCCCATCGGCCGTAAAAACTTTAATGGTCAATGTTGCCGACTCAATTTCGCATTCCACATTAATCTTATCTACCGCCGGGTTCGGATACACCAACAGTTGTGTATTTTCAGTTGTTCCGTACAAATTGTGTTTCGCAAACGTGGGAGTCATAAATACGAAATCACCGTAACCATTAGGCCATCGTCCTATTGATTTGCCATTAACGGCATCGTCAAACATTACAGTATCGATGTTGATTCCTGCTTCATATCCAAGTGTCAACTGCCCGCTGTGTGCTGGAATTTCAATATCTGAAAGAATTGCTCCGGTCTCACGGCTTCCTGCCGTCTTCACCATGATATATCCTCCAGCTGAAATGGCCGTGTCTGGGAATGCCCATTTTAAAGGCCCTCCGGAAAGATTGCCCAGGTACATTCCCGACAACGGCTGTTCTTCCTGAGTGTTATTATAAATTTCCACCCAGTTATTAGTAAGTTCATTAATTACAATATCGCCTGCATTCAGCGCAGGATGTATGGTGTAAAATTCATATTCAGCACGCTCAGGCGAGAATATCCCCGCGCTGTCATTTTCTGCCCAGATATAGTATTGCAGCGTTTTTCCGTTCACGGCTACAGATGCTCCATAAATGCTGTCACCGGCCAGACTGTCGTTATGAAGTCCGTCGTCAAGCATGGGTGTGCTGATAAAAATGCTGTTTGAACTGCTTCTGTAAAATAAAAAAGCGCAGGATGCATTTCGGATGCTTGCCCTGATAACAGTATTTTCACCTTGCTGTGGGCGAAGCGGTTCATTGTTTACAGACGATATTTGCGGTGCCCCCTGTATGCCGGGGAATGTGTCCAGATATGCAATACGTGCCTCCATCAAAGAGCGGATGCCGGGATATTGATCTGAAATTGGACCGGTATCATCATCAAGATTTGTAATAAAGTCGGCGTATGAATAAAACTTGTTGGTGTCGTTCAGTACATAATTGTCAATTACATTCTGTGCTTCGAGCGCCTTTGTATAATAATCGCCATTCCTGAAGTTCTCGTTTATTATGGTACGGATATGCGCAAGGTACATTTTACGGTAACGGGTATTGCTGAACAGGTTTTTTGTGAGCGGACGTGGACTGAATGTAGTTGAATACAAATGCTGCAGCGGATTTTGTTGTGCCGCCTTGGCAATTGTGAGGTTCAATGCAGAGCCGTCGGAATGTCGGAAACTACCGAACGACATGTTCAAATCCCACAAAATAGGGTTGAAGCGACCGTTTTCATCCTTGTATAAATAGTAATTCTGGGAATAGCCGATGTAGCTGTCCAGATTCACAAGCGCGTAATTAAAAGCGTGCATCCACAGAGTGCGGTCAATATTCAGAACTTCCGGAAGGTGCGCCGTGTCATTATTCAGGATGTAAATTAAATTCAGAAGTTCGCTCCAGCCGTGATCCGATTCCAATTTATAAAATGGCATATAGCCTGCTGTATCTGTGCCATGCGTATAAGCGAGGTTGGCATTTTGTCCGAACGGATATTGAAGATTGGCCGGACTTCCTTTGAAAAAGGCATTGTTTTTCGACCCGAAATATTTTTTCACAAAAAGTTCGTCAACAGATTCTACGTTTGTGTAAAGCCCCAGCAGCGTATCATTCACATAAACATTTGCAAAGTTGGCACGGCTTGCAGGCATGTATTTTCCTGCAACCTCGTAACTGATTGCTTCGCGAACAAATGATGGATCATGAATGACGTTGCTGAGTTTAATGTGTTTGTATCCCTGATGATTCTGATTGTTGATAGTGTAATCCAGGTTGATATTAAATGGACTTTTCTTCTGATCTTCATCCCATGAACTGAATCCTTTGTACCGCACGCCGACTCCACTTATGTAATGTCCGTCAACGGAAATGTCGGCCAGCAGCCGGCCATCGCCTTCACCTGCCTGAATAAGGCTGTCAAGAACATGATCCCAGTTGGAAACTGAAAAATATATGCGTATTTCAGCAACGTGATGAATATCGTAGAAGTCTTCCTGTGCCTGCAAGCGCATTGCTGTTCCCAGGAACAAAGCAACTGTTGTAATGGTCAGGAAAATTTTTTTCATGTTGGCTGTAATATTAATTATTGCAAATCTAATTTCAAACCTTGCCTTACCTGTTACGAAATTTTATAAAAATGTTATAGTCGCTTTGGAAACGGATGCTGTTTCTGATTGATTAATTTCAGCCGGCATCATCGGAATGTATTGTCCGACACCACTTTTAATACAATGAGCGAAGAAAACAATAGTTTGAAATTGAAATACTGTAAATAGACGTTTCGCCTGATATCACCTATGAAATGGCGATTTTTATCTGCGTCCGGCATGGCGATTATTATTTTTTGTATTCAGTTTGAATACGACGGTTTATAGGTTGTTCTTTTCGATGGTTTTAAAGAAATATTCGCGATAATTATCACTTATCGGAATCTCTCGCTCATCAATAATAATATGGCTTTTACAAATGGAGTTTATTTTATCCACGGCTACAATAAATGAGCGGTGAACCCTCACGAATTCCGGTGGTGGTAGTTTACTTTCAATACTCCTCAGGCTTGATAATGTAAGTACGGGCTTACCTCCGGCGTGTATTTTTACGTAGTCTTTCAGACCTTCGATGTACAGAATGTCTTCAATATTTATTTTAATTATCTTATAATCGGCCTTGACGAAAATATATTTTGCCGGAGTGTTTCTTATGGGTTCGCTTCCGCTGATAAAATGAAAATATTCAAGCGCTTTGGTCGCCGCTTTGTAAAAACGCTCGAATGACACCGGCTTCAGAAGGTAATCAAGCACATCCATTTCAAATCCTTCAACGGCGTATTGTTCGTGTGCTGTAATAAATACAACCATTGGCGGGTTATCAATACTTTTCAGGAAGGTAATACCGCTTATGCCGGGCATTTCAATATCGAGAAAAATAAGATCTATTTTTTCATGCTGCAGCACTTCGGCTGCCTCTTTTACATTATGACATTTTTTTACAAGGTTCAGGAAGGGGATTTTATTGATGTTGTCCTCGAGCAAGTCAAGTGCCAGCGGTTCGTCGTCCAGTGCAATACAATTAATCATGGCATTCAATTTTTAGATCCGCGGTATATACGTTATCTATAATCGTGATGTCTAACCTGTGTTTATCCGGATACAGCAAACTTAGGCGACGGCGTACATTGGTAAGTCCTATTCCCTGCCGGCCCTTTTCCTGCTTCTTCACCATCACCTGATTTGATACAACAAAATGAACCGATTGCTCTTCAGCGGTGATGCTGATATTAATGGAGCACTCATCTTCTGTACTTATTCCAAATTTAAATGCATTTTCAAGAAAAGGCAGAAATAACAAGGGTTCAATAAAAATATCTTCTGTGTTCCCATTGTCAGTGTAGTTTATGCTGACGTTAGGACCCAACCGCATTTTCTGGATATCAATATAATCATGAAGGTATTGAATCTCCTTCTGAAGGCTGACTTTATGTTCAGCGGAATCGTAAAGATTATAGCGCAGCAGTTGCGAAAGCCTGATAATAGCGGCTTCCGTTTCGTCAGATTTTTTTCGTGCCAGTGAACAAATATTGTTCAATACGTTGAAAATAAAGTGTGGGTTTATCTGTGCTTTTAAGTAGGCAAGCTCTGCACTGAGTTTTTCCTTTTCCATGGCCTCTTTCTGACGACCGCTTTTATACCATTCACCGGTCATTTTAATGCCGGTGCTTACAATCCAGATAATAACCGCTGCAGGAATTGAAATAGGGTTAAACCAGTGTTCATCCGGGGGTGGGGCGCCAAAACCATGACCGGGCATGGGCATTTGTGGCGGAGCAATCAGCATGCCAAGCAGTGGTGTGAAAAAGGAGAGCACTATAATTACAAGCGTGAAGATGGTAACCGTAAAACCGGTATACTCTAAAAATTTGCGTTTGACAAAAAATCTTGGTATCAAAAGCGAATAATTCAGATAGAAAAATGCAATCATAACACTCGTGAAGAACAGGTGGTTGATGATGAACGAAATGTCAGGTTGCGTGCCTTCCGGACCCGGCTGGTTGAGCAGCGGAAAAATAAATATCCCGCACCAGGCAATCACATGAATGAATGCACCAAGTGCTTTGGATGTGATATTTCTGACCTTCGGCATAAAAGAAGTATTATCCTCAAAAGTACAAAAATGGGCGCAGCGGTAGATAATTTTATACCGCTGCCCTTTTTTTCTCTATTATGAGTGATTATTTGCCGATAAAGCGTATTCAGTTTTCCCGTTATTCAATAACGAACTTCAATATACTGAGGTTATCAGCTCTTTGTACTTTCAAAAAATAAATTCCTGCCGGAAGTTGATTAAGCACAATTGTTTTATGGATGAAACTCACTGATGGCTCAGAATACACAAGTTTTCCCGATGCATCATAAATCTCGATACTCGCAGGTTCAGACGTTCCACTTTCGTTACTGAGGGTTAAAATACCGGTATTCGGATTCGGATAAATCTGAATATCACTGTTCGTGCCGGCATTTTCAGGAGTGGTGGTCATCCGGGGAGCAAAATGCAGTATAAAACGATTGATGTCATCGCCTGCGGTTGCTGTAAATTGATAGGCTGGATTTTCAACCAAATCAGTAACAACACCTGTTTTCAAATCTTCCAGATAAATTCCGGTTTGAGCTGCGAGGTTTTCAAATTCCGATGCATTTAAAGTAAACGTACCTGACATGGTAGGATTGAATGCTACAGGCACATCGGGGCTCGACTGAACGTTTTCTAAGGAATTGATGGAGTATTGCTCGGTGAGGTCAGGATACGCCATGGACCAGAGCTGTGTGATACTGTTGTCAATAATCTTATAAGCATCCAGATCGGCATCAAATGCTGTCCCGGCAGCTGCGTTGAATCGCACAATAATCTCATCAGAATAGCCGGGCTTGTTTACTTCTAACCTGATGTAGTCCTGCTCTGCTGTCGATTTCATAAATGGTGCGTTGCTGTGCACTCTTACAGCATTGGTCATAGTAAGGGTACCACCACTGCCACTCGGGCAAATAACATAAAATGATTGTTCAGGTGCTATATAGCGGGAGCCGCCGTTTGTGCCCAATCCACCTGAATAGGTGGCATAATTGCCATAGTTTTGATTGTAAATATAAATGGCACCTGCCACATTAGTTTTTGTCCATCCGCTGCTCGCATCCCAGTCTATGGAGCTTGGGTAGGGATTGCCGATAAAATTCCATCCACGCTTGCTGGCAGGGCTCAGCTGCAATGTATGCGTAACGGCCATGCTTTTGGGTCCGGTATTGGGTGTGCCGATAAATTTATAGGTTTTAGTTACTAGACTTTTGAGTGCATAGCCCTGTGTTGTTACAAACGAATACCCTGTACTTGAAATGCTGACCCATGAATAACTGTTCTCCCGCCAGTATTTCATATACTGCCCAATAAACATGGCTGCTGTAGCAACAGTAATGGGTTTCGAAAAGTAATGCCAGATGTTTGCCGTAATATAGCGCTCAACAACAGCGGTTCCTGAACCGGTAATGCTGCCGTTGTCTATAAACGAAGCCGTACCCGCCGCAGTTGATGGCAGTACAAGGCACTTTTGACCACCCAAAAACGTAGGTCCGCTTGCGGTGAGCGAAAGTGTCGGTTTCATAAACAGCGTATCGCCTGAAGCAATAGACAAACCACCACAGCTGATATTTGTATTAACATCAAGAATATGCAGTCCGCCTGCCGGCAGATCAATATTGTCGAATGCGGTAGCATGGCTTCCGCTAATCGTTTGTGTTCCTGTTCCGGTAAAGCGCACTGTGCCATCTGTTGCCGGGCCTGTAAAGCCACTGCCTCCCGAGTTGTTAATCCAGTTGCCGTTTAATTCCAGTCTTCCTGCCAAATCAATATTGCCATTCAGACTTCCGTCAGAAAGATTGGTATAATTACCATTGGGTCCGTTAACAAATATCAGGGTGCCTGGAGCTGCTTTCAGGCTGGCGCCTTTGTTAATTACACCCTGACTTCTGCAATATGAGACGGTTGCTATAATCAGCATCAGGAGAATCAATGTTTTTCTCATCGTTTTAAGTGTTTAAGTGATGGAACAATATTCCTGTTGCATTTTACTGCTTTTTCAATGCATCAATTTCCTGCTGCATTTTTTCAATCTGCGTCTGCTGGTCGGCAACGATTTTTAGAAGATAGATGGCGAGCTTATCATACTTTACCCCTTCAATAGTCTTTTCTTTTGAATAAATAATATTCCCGCTATTGTCCCGAAGTGGCTCACCATCTTTATCTACAAGTGGCATATTTTGATAAACAACAAGTTCAGGGACAAGTTTTTCCACCTCTTCTCCGATGAGCCCGATATCTTTCTCATTAGTTTCCTTATAAGTATAAGAAACAGGTCTTAAGTGTAACACTTTCGTGGGATTTATGTCGAGGTCAGATACATCTTTTTTATAGCGGATGCTGCTCGGAATGGAGGCCCCCCTGTACAATCCACCAGAAGAGTTTATACATAAATAGTAGCCGGAACCGGATGTTGAAATTCCATTAAAAGTTACAGAACTAGTGGCTTTAAGTGTTCCCGAACTGCCTGGAGAGGTACCTATCCCCAGTCCCCCGCTTGAAATATAGGCGTTTCCTGAAACATAAAGAGGGTAAGACGACGAAGGTGAAGTGCCGACGCCTAAGTTATTACTGACGTATAAGCATCCTGAACTCGGGATACTGGAACTTCCAATTGCTACACCACCGTTCAGGTAAGATGAGCCGCTTACGTAGAGTCTGTAAGAGCTGGAGGGTGCAACTCCTACACCCAGATAGCCATTCAGGTAGGTATCACCTGTAACCGCCAGTTCGTAGGAGGTTGAAGTGTTTTTTATACCTAAGGTTCCATTGATATAGGTGCTTCCGTCAACCGCAAGTTTGTATGATGAACTGGTACTTGGATAAGAACCGATACCGGTCATTCCGTTTATATACAATTCAAAACTGGTATTGTAATCATCGTTTATTCCAACGTGTGCATAAGGAGCAGCATCGGGTCCTATTTTAATGGCATTGGTGCATTCCCATGTTCCGCTGCCATTGCCGCGTATTGTATAATTATCATTGAGAGTTGTGCCGCAACTGATACCACTGCCGCCACCGCCGCCTGTAGGTCCTGTGGGTCCTATCGGTCCTGTTGCACCATCATTTCCTGCCGGTCCTGTCAACCCTGTGGGTCCTGTTGGACCTGTAATACCATCATTACCGGTTGGTCCGGCGGGTCCTGTCAATCCGGTTAATCCGGTTGGTCCTGTCGGTCCCGCTGAGCCCACAAGACTCCACGAGGAACCATTGTAATAATAGAAACCGTTCCCCATGGGGGGTGCACCACCGTTAAAATAATAGAGCAAGCCTTCAGTCAGATTGGTAGTTGGCTTTTGAAGCCACGAAACACGTGGAATGAGAACTCCCTTTTTAGACATTCCGCCATCAACCTGAAACATGGCGTTAGCATTAATAGTCATAGCGGTATCACTCACTCCAAGTGATTGACCGAATACTCCTGTACCGGAAATACCCATCAGGAATAATGGTAGCATCTGTAAAAATGATTTGATTTTCATAGACGATTATTATTGGTAAATTATTATTTATTCAATTGAATATTCTGAACAATAAGCAACACCAATCAATATTTCCGGGATGCCGGAGTGTTTCGCCTGTGAGATCGGAATGAGCTGTAATGCGTAAGCAGCGAACGTTATTTTATAAGTCGTACAATAGACTTTATTCGTAAAGCAAACAAAAATACGAAAGAAATTAATAATATGCAAACAGAAGTAAATATAAATAAATTACCATATTGTTAAATATTAATATTGACATAATATAAAGCAAATTAATCAGTTACGATGAATTTTGCTTTAATAATGAATAATTGATAATAGTGAAATATGAAACCAAAAAGAGGTTGTCAGGGTAATGGCAACCTCTTTGGACTTATTTGCTTGAAATAGGTTTATTTTATTTTCCTATCACAATACGGTTAAAGGTGACTGAATTGCCACCGTTCATTTTCAAAGAATACACTCCGGGTTGCAGATTGTCAACATCAATATTTTTAGTTGTAAAACCTGCACAAACAGTTGAATAAACAATGCGTCCCTGAACATCATAAAGCTCAATGGTAACATTACCTTCAATTTCCTTGGCAGGGATAATGGTAAATGAGCCTGTATTCGGATTGGGATAAATCTGAATACCACTGTTCGTGCCGGCATTTTCAGGAGTGGTGGTCATCCAGGGTGCAAAATGCAGTGCAAAACGATTGATGTCATCGCCAGCGGTTGCTGTAAATTGATAGTTTGGATTTTCAATCAAATCAGTAACAACGCCTGTTTTCAAATCTTCCAGATAAATTCCGGTTTGAGCCGCGAGGTTTTCAAATTCCGATGCATTTAAAGTAAACGTACCTGAAGTTGTAGGGTTGAATGCCACAGGCACATCGGGGCTCGACTGAACGTTTTCTAAGGAATTGATGGAGTATTGTTCGGTGAGGTCAGGATACGCCATGGACCAGAGTTGTGTGATACTGTTGTCAATAATCTTATAAGCATCCAGATCAGCGTCAAAAGAAGAACTGGCATCAGTATTGAATCGCACAATAATCTCATCCGAAAAATCATTTTTATTAACGGCTAACCTTATGTAGTCCTGCGTTGCTGCCGATTTCATAAATGGTGCGCTGCTGTGTACACGGACATTGTTGTCCATACCCAGCATGCCGGTAGCCGATGGGTTGCAGATTACGAAGAAACCCTGTTCGGGCGCAATATAGCGCGAACCGCCGTTGGTGCCCAAACCTGCAATGTAGGTTGCATAGTTTGAATAATTCTGGTTGTAGATGTAAATGGCATTGTTGATACTGGTCTTTGTCCATCCGCTGCTTGCGTCCCAGTCAATGGCGCTCGGGTAGGGGTTACCCACCAGATTCCATCCGCGTTTTGATGCTATCAGGGATGAAGTGCGTGTCAGCGACTTTGTTTTGGCGCCGGTATTTAATGTTCCGATAAAGCTATAAGCTTTGCTGGTGCCCGATTTCACAGCATAGCCCTGCATAGTAACCAGTGCTGTTGAAGGCGATGTAAGGTTTGTCCAGGAATAGCTGTTCTCGTTCCAGCGTTTGATGTACTGTCCGGTGAAAACACCTGCAGTTGCCGTTACAAGCGGTTTTGAAACATAATGCCAGTCGTTTGCGGTGAGGAAGCGTTCCACCTTCGCGGTACCCGATCCGTTGATGGTTCCGTTATCAATAAATGATCCGCTTCCGCTGATGTTTGATTTAATTACGATACACTGCGCACCGCTCATGGTGGTTATACCTGATGCGGTAAGCGAAAAACCGGGGTTGATGGTCACCACAGCGCCTGAGAGTATAGTGATATCGTGGCATTCGGCTGCCGAGGTAATTACCGGTTGCTTCGGCATCCCTGCCGGAATAGTAATATCAGAAGTTGTTGCAGGCACCATTCCGTTCGACCAGTTACCGCCGTTATTCCAGTCATTGCTGCTATTTCCTGTCCAGGTTACCGCGCATCCGTAAGTTACATTAAAGTTCCAGCCGCTGTTATTGCCCATATTTAAACTGTTAACACCTAAGTTAAAAGTGGCTCCGCCTTGGGCATTTACATCTCGCATGGAAACATAGTCAACGAAAACGCAGCCCGATGTTTTAATGAAATTTACCTGAGTCCCGTTAGAGGTCGTTCTTATATCGCTGAACAATGCGACATTGCCCGATTTGCCAATATTTCCGTTGAGGTAAATCGTTCGGTTACTTTCAAAAATATATATTTGCCCGCCTCTGAGTGCGAGTGTACCGTCAATCTGCCAGTCACCATAAATATATGCCGGTCCTGCGAAGTTGACGTTATAAACAAATTGTCCGCTGCTGTATGAGCCGGTCATGTATAAATAATTTGTAGAAGTAGACAGGAAATTAATCGTCGAAGTTCCGCCATCCATTTGCAGACCATTCGAGTTGATGAGGAAATACGTGTTAACCTTGATATTGGAATTGCCCAGAATAAGGGTTCTGGTATTTCCCGGATTAGAATAGAAGTTACCGCATGTCAGGGGTTTTCCGTTAGTGTTGATGGTTCCGTAATCAAAGTAAATATCATTGTTGGAGACCAGAGAGTCCTGCACAATCCATGAGCCCCCGTTACCGTTAAACCAAACCGGATAATAGAAAGATTGTCCGGCCATGGTTATGGTATTTCCGGTGTTTGTACCATCAAAATAGATGTATGAATAGTAGGCCAGGGTCATAGCATTAATCAGTGTTAAGGAGCCATTGATATGCAGCAGATTGCTGTTTCCCGAGGCCACCATCACCGGATTGTTCTGAGCGCCTGTCCAGTCCATGCTGTGGCAGTAAACATCGGGCAGGTCAAAATATACATAACTTCCGGGAGTAAATCCGGAGTTGGCATCAAAATACACATCATCGTTTGCACCGGGAATGCAACTTCCTGGAGTTCCGCCGCTGGTGAGTGACCAGTGGCTTGGATCGCTCCAGTATCCACCTCCTCCAATCCAGTAGAAGTTACCCGGAACAGGCTGGTTAATGGTCCATCCGGTAACGTTGCCTGCATTTATGGAGTTATTGGCAATAAAAGTTGCACCGCCAGCGGCAAAGTTATCTTTTAGTGTGATGCCGTTTGCCGTAAGTGTTCCTGAAGTGCGGATGAAATTCACTGCCGAACCTACTGAATTTGTCTTCAGAATGGCATTATATCCGCAAGTTCCGCTTACGGCAATATTTCCGTTCAAGTAAATTGTTCTGTTACTTTCAAAGGTATAATCGAGTCCGCTTTTGAGCGACATGGTACCGTCAACCTGCCAGTCACCGTTAATGACTCCGGGACCGTTAAAGGTAACGTTGTAGATGAACTGTCCCGGCACATAAGAACCGCTGCTGTATAAGTAGTTGGGGGATGCAGAAGTGAATTCAATGGTGGAAGTTCCACCGTCCAAGCTCAGGTTGTTGGTATTCACCATGAAATAATTTGATACTTTAATTTTAGAACTTCCTAAAATGAGCCCTCTGGTATTTCCGGAATTGGAGTAGAAGTTAGGGCAGGTGAGAGGTTTACCGTTGGTATTTATTGTACCGTAATCATGATAAATTTCCGAGGTTGAAACGAGTGAATCCTGCACAATCCATGAGCCCCCGTTACCGTTAAACCAAACCGGATAATAGAAAGATTGTCCGGCCATGGTTATGGTATTTCCGGTGTTTGTACCATCAAAATAGATGTATGAATAGTAGGCCAGGGTCATAGCATTAATCAGTGTTAAGGAGCCATTGATATGCAGCAGATTGCTGTTTCCCGAGGCCACCATCACCGGATTGTTCTGAGCGCCTGTCCAGTCCATGCTGTGGCAGTAAACATCGGGCAGGTCAAAATACACATAACTTCCGGGAGTAAATCCGGAGTTGGCATCAAAATACACATCAGTAATAGGTCCGGGAATGGAAACTCCCGCCGTGCCTCCACTTGTGAGTGACCAGTGGCTTGGATCGCTCCAGTATCCGCCTCCTCCAATCCAATAAAGATTGGCTGAGTATCCCAGGCTTGAAATAAGCATGAGAGAGGCAAATACGAAAAATTTAAGTTTGCCTGAAATCCCCTTCACTATAGATTTCAATGCATTAATATTACAAGTTGTTGCCATGATATTGATGGATTTTGTGCGTTTAAAGAAATTTTAATGCGGTTAATCTAAGCTTTAAATCAGATATTTATATGCAAAAATAGAATATTAATTGCACTTTTAGTAGCATTATCGTTTACTACTCATTGATTTCCAATAACTAAATTGTAAGATTCAGGGTTAATAACAGATAAATAGTATAAACGCAAATGAAAACATAAGTTTCAAATTGTGAGCGTATTAACTCATTATTTGAAGTTAGATGTACGAATTATTTATTAGTCGCTGCCCAAAAATCGCTATAAAGTGAATATTTGAAGTGCGCCATTTTGCTGGTCTAAATTTATAAGAAGCCCTGTAAATCTATTATTTACAGAATCAAAAATTTCATCAAATCAGGATTTTCACATACACGAAATCCGAAAAAAAATACGGCTGTTATGTAAGAATAACACCAATTTTTTAAATAGCGGTTTTACCAGGTCAATGTTACGCTGCCGTTGCCGGTATTAACTCCCGACGTAGTGCTGCCACCGGTAACACCTCCAATGTAAGAAGATCCGCCACCGCCGCCGCCGCCGCCGCAGTTGTTCCATCCACCGCCGCCGCCACCATAGTATCCACCACCACCCGATCCGGCATTTCCACAAGGCGTTGTATTTCCTGACTCACCGGAGCCATTGCCACCCTGTCCGAGAGTACCGGGCACACCTGAAATAAATCCGCTGGTTCCGCTGTTACAGCCATTGGCGCCGCCGCCGCTTTGCGACCCACCAATTCCGCCGCAGGGATATGGCATATTTCCCGGATTATTTTGTCCGTCAGTTCCCGTAAGTCCGCCACCGATGCCTCCAACTCCACCTTGCCATCCGCCAAAACCATGACTGTATCCGGCATTTCCACCGGCACCTCCGGCAACAATTACTCTGTTCCCCAATGTCGTTCCACCATAGCGAACGTCAGATGCGCCGCCGCCTTTTCCACCTGCCCATCCGCCTTGACATACACCGCCGCCATTGTATCCGCCGTTATCGCCACTGGCTCCAACATAGATGAATAATGTCGATCCTCCACTTACCGAAAGAGCGCCTTGTGCTCTACCTCCAAGCGACCCCGCATAAGGTGGTGTATTCCCATCTTGCCCGCCTTGTCCGCCATACGCATCAATCGTAACAGATGTTACTCCCGCAGGCACTGTCCATGATTGCTGAGTGCCCGTATAAGTAAAAGTCTGGCTGCCATGTGAAATGAGGTTAATTGTAATCGGATTTGTTGTCGTTACCGATGTACATCCATTTATAGTTACGGAAAGGCTGGTGTTGAATGTCCCTGTTTGTGCCCACTGAACCGCGGGATTTTGAGCTGTGCTGCTTGCAGGGCTTCCACTCTGGAAGGTCCAGGAATAAGTTGCACCGGTTACTGAAGGGGAGAAAACAACGTTAGAATTTAGTGAACCGATTGTTGGGCTGAATGTATATGCAGATGATGGCGTTAAATTTATTGCAACATTCGTGGTTGAATTGGCTGTTGAGCAGGAGCCAACCGTAGCATATACTGTGTAAGTTCCGGCTCGGCTAATATCGGCATTGAAAATTATCGGATTCTGTGCTGTTGAACTGAAACCGTTCGGACCACTCCATGTGTAGGTCGCATTAGGAATCAGGGTGGCAAATAATTTCAGCGTGTCGCCCGAACAAAGACCTCCGTTGTTCGTTGCAGTTGGTGGATTTGGCGGGATACAGTTACCGCACCATTCGAACCATGTATAATTGTGCCAGTAATTGAAACAACCTGTTGTAAGATTGAAAAGAAACAGTCCTTCGGCGGGGTTAATAATAGCATTGCGCTGCGCAGTAGTCATGCGCGGAGCAAGCTGTCCCTGAGTCGTGCTGGAAACATCAAAAATAGCTGATGGATCAGCGGCCGAACCGTTGTTATTTACGGCAGCTCCCTGACCAACGGCCATTAATGAAATTAAGGACAGGCTGATGAGGAGGCTGATTCTTAGTGAGTAATTCATAAATAAAATATTAATATAGGCTTACAAAATTAAACAAATACGCCTGTATTACCTAATTTTTTAAACTGATTGAAATTTGATAATTGGTTATTTCGGCCGTAAATTGATGAATTTTTCATGGCAGGGAATTGAAATTCTTGATTGGATACTTTTCTCTTTCATAACCATCGTTCACTTCAATTATTTATCTTTGTATAAGATAAAATGATTTAGACAACTGAGGAATTATGTTGATCAGAGCCGTTGAACCTGATATTTTATTACAAACAAATTGATGTTTATTTATTTACCTGATAAAAAAATCCAGTTAAATCCAACGACCATGGGCAAATTATTAAAAAGAAATTTATCCGTCATTATTTTGCTGATGTTAATTATGAATGCAGGCTCTCTGATGGCACAGGGCACTGCGATTAACCTTACAGGAAATCCACCCAATCCGTCTGCCGGGCTGGATGTTGATTTCATTAATAAAGGAGTACTGCTTCCGCGACTTACGGATGTTCAGCGGAACGCCATTGTAAACCCTGCTGAAGGATTGCAGATATTCAATATTACGAGTGGATGTGTGAATTATTATCATAATGGTCTATGGTATCAGTTGTGCGGAAACTGTATTCCGCCGCCGGCTCCCATTGCAGGAAATAACAGCCCTTTCTGTGCAGGCGATACACTCAAACTTACTGCTTCCGGTATTTCTAACGCAACCTACTACTGGACCGGTCCAAATGGATTTACTTCAACACTTCAAAATCCGCTGATTGTTGCGGCAACTCCATCAAACAACGGCACATACTCTGTTACTGCCACTTTAAATGGATGCACTACCGGTGCTTCCGTAACAAATGTTGTTGTCAACGCGCTTCCTGTATCAACGTACAGTGCGAATCCAATATCTCCGCAACCTGCACAGAATGTTACATTTTCACCAACAGTAACCGGGGCAGCTTATTCATGGACATTTCAAAACGGGACACCGGCTACCAGTACAGCTCAGAATCCTGTTGTTCAGTGGGCTTCCATAGGGACTTATAATGTCAGTCTGACCGTAACTCAGAACGGATGTTCATCAACTTCATCATCTCAGATAACGGTATCAAACTGCACTGTTTACAGCCAGACTGCAAGCTTTAACTATACCGGTAGTATTCAGTCATGGACCGTGCCTGCGAATGTTTGTAGTATCACAATCACAGCCAGGGGCGCGGCAGGCGGCTTTAATGGAGGAATTGCTGCCGGAAACGGAGCCTCTATGCAGGGAACATTCAGTGTTGCCGGCGGAACTGTACTGAAAATTTTAGTAGGAATGATGCCAACCGGTGTTAACGGTGGCGGTGGCGGCACTTTTGTTGTGAAGGTTGATCCCGCTTCTTCCGATATCATGTACGACGGAACCCATGTAACACCGCTTATCATTGCCGGAGGTGGAGGCGGAAGTACAAGCGGCGGGTCCGACAATCCTAATAAGCATGGAAATGTTACCACAACCGGTGGAAGTGCAGGCAATCAGCTTGGAGGCACCAACGGGAATGGTGGTCAAACAGAGAATTGTTCGGGTCAGACTTATGGTACCGGCGGTGGCGGCTATCTTACCAACGGTGGCGGCAGCTATGGCGGAAGGTCATTCCTTAACGGTGGTGCAGGATATAGCAACGGTGGCTATGGCGGTGGCGGCGAAGGAAGCGGAAGTGCACATGGTGGTGGTGGTGGCGGCTATTCAGGTGGCGCAGGTAATAACATTTATTCATGCCAATCCACTTATGGCTGTGGTGGTGGCGGTGGTTCCTACAATGCCGGTTCTGCACAGGTGAACAGCGGGGGAGTGGTTACAACAAACGGTTCGGTGTCTATAGACTATTAATCATTGATTGACTAAATAAATATCACAAATGAAATTTATAACCACTTTTTTATTCGCAATTGGCATGCTGTTTTTCATCACGCCTATGGCCTGGTCACAAAATCACACGCTTCAGTATAACAAAGTAAAACTGATATCTTCAACGGAAGAAACCGTACCAACAGATAAAGTCTGGAAAATTGAGAATATTTTGCCTTCGTCAAGGCTTACAACAGCAGTAACCAATGGGAATGCCACTACCAACCATATTATCATTGTTAACAGTATCAACATTTATGTGGCAACTTCTGATGCTATTGGTTCTTTGTATGGAAACGGACAGACGGGATTCGCTATCGAAGCATCCAATATTACGGGCAGTCCAATCTGGCTTCCGGCAGGCACTACGCTCAAAACCGGAGCCGGTGTTCAGTACATTTCTGTTATTGAATTTAATGAAGTTCCCTAGGCGGGATTTCATTTTTCAGATTACCATTTAATAACGATTTTACCATCGCCTGACCTTGCGCCACCGGCAAATACCATATTTATCAGTGATGATGATGCCCATGAGGAGCCACCTCCGCCACCTCCTGCAGCGCACTGACCGTCGCCGGTACCGCCTCCGCCATAGTATCCGCCTCCGCCACCGGCTCCTGAATTACAATTGTAACTTCCATTGACTCCGCGATTACCACCTGTACCAAGTGTGCCTGTTGTGCCGGCTCCGCCATAACCGCCGCCTGAGCTTCCGGCTCCGCCGCTCGTCAGTCCGCCACCGCCACCGCCACCGGTGAATCCACCCGATGAAGTGCCTGCGCTGCCACCGGAAGTGCATGTTCCGGGAGTCCCCGGGCCTCCGTAGGGATTACACCCCTGACAACTGCCTTCGCCACCACCGGCTCCGTTAGAACACGATGTGCCACCACCTCCAATTCCGCCGCTTCCTGCGTTTGCACCGCCCAGCGCACCACCGCCACCTGCTACAATAATTCGATCATTCAGTGATGAGCCTCCAAAGCGTATGTCGGAAGCTCCACCTCCGTTCCTGTTAGTTGCACCCACGCCGCCGCCGTTGTATCCCGCTTGTCCGCCAACAAAAACATAATATACCTGACCGGCTGTTACCGAAGTTTGAGCCTGTGCATAACCTCCGTTACCACCTCCGTTACTTCCCTGTGCACCCCAAACTCTGAAGGTTACATTATTGCAGATCCCTGCCGGGACCGTCCAGCTTTGCTGACCACCGTTATAATTGAATACAACAGAATCATTCGTAACGCAGGTCGTGATGATCACTACGGTAGTATCTTTAGCAATGCAATTGCCGGCATCGGTTACTGTAACTATATATGAACCGGCATTGATGGACTGAGCATTGCCGATTGCCGGATTTTGCTGAGTGCTTGTAAAACCTGCAGGACCGGTCCAGCTGAAGTTATAGGGTGCTGTGCCGTTTGAAGCTGCTGCCGTGAGATTGAGGGTACTTCCAACCATCACAACAGAATTACTTCCTGCAATAACTGTTGTACCGCAAACACCAATATTAATGGTCGATGATGCCGTGCATCCGCGCCCTTCAGTAGCTGTAACCGCGTAGTTTCCGCTCATAGCAGGCAATGCTCCCGCTATCGATGGGTTTTGTGTTGTACTGCTGTAGCCTGACGGACCTGTCCAGCTATAGGTTATCGGGTTTATACCGCCGGTTTGGGTAGACGTCAGGTTAATGGTGCTGCCCACACTAACCGGGTTGGGCCCTGTGATTCCGGCCACGACCGAAAAGTTGAATCCTGTGCAATCGGGAACTCCGCACATGCGCCACCATAAACCATTTCTGAAATAATAAAAACAACCGTCGTCTGTTTGAAATACTGTAAGCCCTTCGGCAGGATTTGAAATGGCGAGTCTCTGCACTTGGGTCATTCGCGGAATCAGTAATCCTTTGGATGTACTTGTAACATCTAGCATTGCAGAAGAGTCGGGCCCTGTGCCTGACGTATTGATAGCAGTACCCTGCGCGGCAAGCTGAAGATTGCTCAGCAATAAAATGGAAACGACCACAAGCAGAAATCGATTCATATAAATACCTTTTAAAGTGTATATTAGAAACAAAAAAAAATTACCATCTGATGACAATACGACCGTCGCCGGTTTGCACTCCACCAACAAATACCATATTACTGAGTGATGATGATGCCCATGATGAGCCACCACCGCCGCCAAGTGCAGCGCACTGACCGTCGGCGGAACCGCCGCCACCATAATATCCGCCACCGCCACCGGCACCTGAATCGCAGGTAGGATAGCCCGTGTTAAAACCCCTGTTTCCTCCTGTCCCGAATGTTCCATCGGTTCCTGCATTTCCATAACCACCACTGGGGCTTCCACCACCACCGCTGGTCAGGCCACCGCCACCGCCGCCACCACTCCATCCGCCATAGGAACTTCCGCCTGAACCACCCGATGTACAAGTGCCCGGATTACCCGGTCCGGCATGGGGAACACCACCCGGATAAAAGCCTCCGGCACCACCTGCACCATTTGAACAGCTGTTGCCACCGCCACCGGCACCGCCTTCACCGGCACCGCCGCGAGCACCACCGCCACCGGCAACAATAATACGGTCGTTCAGTGATGAACCGCCATAGCGAATATCAGAAGCGCCGCCGCCATTTTTATTGCTGCTGCCCGTTCCTCCTCCATTGAATCCGGTCTGACCGCCGACATAAATTGTATATACGTCGCCTGAAGTAGCTATTTTCTTCGCTTCGGCATAACCGCCGTTTCCACCGCCGTTTCCGCCCTGAGCGCCCCAAACTTTAAAGGTAACATTACCACAAATGCCCGCAGGAACCGTCCAGCTCTGTGACCCGCCCGTGTAAGTGAAAACCACAGAATCATTGGTCACGCAAGTGCTCACTGTTACCGAAGCGGTGTCTTTTGCAACACAGCTACCCGCATCGGTAACCGTAACAATGTATGAACCTGAGTTGTTTGTTTGTGCATTGCTAATTGATGGGTTTTGCACGGTACTTGAAAAACCGTTTGGACCGGTCCAGCTATAATTGTAAGGAGCTGTGCCGTTAGAAGCCGTTGCACTAAGATTAAGCGTGCTGCCCACAACCACTATGGAATTGCTGCCTGCAAGAACTGTGGTGCCGCATACTCCGACATTAATGGACGATGACGCCGTGCACCCGTGACCTTCGTTAATGGTAACATAATATACACCGCTCATGGCCGGTTGCGCTCCTGCAATGACAGGGTTTTGAGTTGTGCTGCTAAATCCGGATGGTCCCGACCAGCTGAATGTTATCGGGCTGGAGCCACCTGTCACTGTTGAAGTCAAAGCAATAGTGCTGCCTGCATATACCGGATTGGGTCCCGTGATTCCGGCAAGTACCGAGAAATTAAAACCGGTACAATCCGGAATGCCGCATACACGCCACCAGATTCCGTTACGGAAGTAATAAAAGCATCCGTCGTCGGTTTGAAAAACAGTGAGCCCTTCGGCAGGATTAGGAATGGCAAGACGTTCCACCTGTGTCATCCGCGGTAACAGCATGCCTTTCGCATTGCTTGAAACATCCAGAATTGCAGATGCATCCGGTGTATTGCCTGTTGTGTTAATGGCAGTACCCTGCGAAAAAACCTGTGTGTTCAGGCACGATAGAATGGCAACCAAAAGCAACATGAACCTTCTCATAAAAAATGTTTTTTAGTTTCAGAAAATTACAAATCATCAAATGTTATCAAAGTCACTGATTAGTTCGAGCGAAATTTTATATTCTTTATCACCGACTATCGAAGCAATATGCATCTCTTTTCGCTTGAGCCTTGTGATGGCCCATTCATTTTTGCTTTCAAATGGCGGAATGCGCAGCAAAATACTGTCGGCTGCAGCTTCATTACCGGAGGTACGCAGCATCTCAAATTCTATGATAGTGCGGCGGTCATTTACAATAACATTTCCTTGTGCAACAATAGAATCATTGTTATTGCTCACCAGATTAACAAAGCATAGGTGTTCAATGTTGAAGAAAAATGAAAGTGTATAATTAGCGAATGCCTGAACATTTTCGGTGCTGTCGTTTACCGCCAATTCTGCAATTGCCCACTTTCCCGCTATGCGGTTATCAGCCTTTATAAAACTCAGGCATGGCCCTTCGGGATAGCGCTTATCGCAAGCCGAGAGCATCAGCAGCAGTGCAGTACATGCCAGTATTAATCGTTTCATTTCGATTCTCCGTTATTGTATGCTCTCAATATGGTGGTAACCAATCCGTGTCGGATGATGTCCTGTTCATCCAGCATCACAAACGCAATACCTTCAACGCCTTTCAGAATTCCTGCCGCGTGGATGAGTCCGCTTGCCTGATTTTTGGGAAGATCAACCTGAGTGATGTCGCCTGTTACAATGAATCTGGCTGATTTTCCCATGCGGGTAAGAAACATTTTCATCTGAGGGATAGTCGCATTTTGCGCCTCATCAAGAATAACAAATGCATTGTCAAGTGTTCGTCCGCGCATAAAGGCAAGCGGAGCGATTTCAATGATGCCTTCTTCAATAAAATCTTTCAGCTTCTGCGCTGGGAGCATATCCCAAAGCGCATCATACAAGGGCTGCAGATACGGATCGAGCTTGTCTTTAAGGTCACCCGGAAGGAAACCGAGGTTTTCGCCAGCTTCTACAGCCGGTCGGGTGAGTATGATTCGTTTTACTTCTTTATTTTTCAATGCACGAACGGCAAGTGCAACTGCGGTATATGTTTTTCCTGAGCCTGCAGGTCCTATCGCGAAAAGCATGTCGTGATTACGGATGCTGCTTACCATGACGCGTTGGTTAGGCGTTTTGGCACGGATAAAGTTCCCATTACGACCATGAACCAGAATATCATCACCATTCTCAGGGTTTGTGGCGCTGTTATCGGCCGAACTTAATAGTTCCGTGATGACGTGTTCGTTTATCATACCGAATTTTTCGTAATAGCGCATCATCGCTTCAAAGCACTTATCGAAACGGTTTATTTCTTCTTCATCACCAATCAGGCGAATGGTATCGCCCCTTACAACCACTTTAAGTTTCGGAAAAAAATCTTTCAGCAGCTTGATGTTGGCTTCATTAACTCCGTAAATATCTCTTGGGTCGAAAACTTCAATAACAATATTTTTCTCGCTCATGCGTGATGTAGGTAGTATTGGAATATGAACAACAAAGGTACGCCAAATCAAAATTATAAAAAAAATACGGCAGTATTATCCTATATATTATTAATTTTGAAATGTTCAAGATTAGGTGTGCATATGGCAATTATTACTCTTACAAGCGACTGGGGAACAAAAGATCACTACACTGCTGCGGTTAAAGGCGCCATTCTTTCCAGAGACCCGGCTATTACTATAGTAGATATTTCGCATACTATTGGTAATTTCAATCTTACCGAAACAGCTTTTGTACTCCGTAATGCCTTTCATCATTTTCCGGAAGGCACCATACACATCATTGCCGTAAATACCGAAGCATCTGTAAAACACGTTCATGCTGTTGCATTATATAAAGGACATTATTTCATTGGAGCCGATAACGGCATTTTCTCTCTTATTTTTGATGAGAAACCTGAAAAAATGATTGAGATTTCCATTCCGCAGGATTCTGATTATTTCACTTTTTCGTCGCGCGATGTTTTTGTAAAAGTGGCCTGCATGATTGCTTCCGGTGCATCTATTGAAAGTACCGGTTCACCCATGAATGATTATAACCGGCTCGTGGCTTTTAAACCCGTGTATGAAGAAAATATTATTCGCGGAGTGGTAACCTACATTGACTCTTTCGATAATTGTATTACCAATATTACCGAAGCTGCTTTTAAAGAAATCGGGAAAGGGCGGAGGTTTACTGTATATTTCCGCACCGACGAAACGGATGAAATAAAGAAAGCATACAGCGACGTGCCTCCCGGTGAAATCGTGACCTTGTTTGGTACCACCGGCTACCTTGAAGTTGCCATCAATCAGGGCTGTGCATCAGGTTTGCTTGGTCTGCAGATTGCCGACAGCGTACGCATCGATTTTGAAGAATAATTGCAGCAGAGGTAAACCGGGTTATTTCGTCATATAAAATAAAAAAGCCGCACCCTGAAGATGCGGCTTTCGTTTTTCAAACATTTGTTATCCAAATGAAAGTATAGATTTCTCTATAATTTTTACAGCTTCGAGAACCTGTTCTTCGGTAATAATCAAAGGAGGTGCAAAGCGGATAATATGTCCATGTGTGGGTTTTGCCAGCAGTCCGTTTTCAGCCATCTTCATGCAAACATCCCATGCTTCCTTGCCGTTTTTAGGTTTGATGATGACGGCATTCAGCAATCCCTTGCCACGAACCAGTTCTATCATGTCTGATTTTATAGCTTTTACGCCTTCGCGGAATATGTTGCCCATTTTTTCGGCACGTTCACTCAGCTTTTCGTCTTTCACAACGGTAAGTGCGGCAATAGCAACCTTTGCTGCTACCGGGTTTCCGCCGAAAGTTGAACCATGCTGACCGGGTTTTATGGTTAGCATAATTGCATCGTCAGCCAATACTGCAGATATCGGATATGCACCACCAGACAGTGCTTTGCCAAGAATCAGAACATCGGGGCGCACGCCTTCGTGGTCGCAGGCAAGCAGCTTGCCCGTGCGTGCAATGCCTGTCTGCACTTCGTCGGCGATGAACAATACATTTTTTGCTTTGCAGAGTTCAAAGGCTTTTTTCAGATAACCTTCATCCGGTACAAAAACACCGGCTTCGCCCTGAATAGGCTCAACAAGAAAACCTGCTACATTCGGATCTTCCAGTGCTTTTGCCAAAGCATTCAAATCGTTGTAAGGTATTTTTATAAAGCCGGGAGTAAACGGTCCGAAATCGGCATAGGCGTCAGGGTCCGTTGACATAGAAATAATGGTAGTCGTTCTTCCGTGGAAGTTATCGTTGCAGCAGATAATCTTTGCCTGATTCTCAGGAATTCCTTTTACGGTATAGCCCCATTTACGGGTGAGTTTGATGGCGGTTTCATCGCCTTCGGCTCCGGTATTCATCGGAAGCACTTTGTCGTAGCCAAAATATTCCGTCACAAATTTTTCGTAAGGTCCGAGTGAGTCATTGTAGAACGCGCGGCTGGTAAGGGTAAGCGTACGAGCCTGTTCAACCATGGCTTCAACAATTTTAGGGTGGCAATGCCCTTGATTCACGGCTGAGTAAGCCGACAGAAAATCAAAATATCTTTTTCCGTCTACATCCCATACAAAAATGCCTTCGCCTTTGGCAAGCACTACCGGCAGTGGGTGGTAATTGTGTGCACCGTATTTGTCTTCAAGACCAATAGCAGCTTGTGCCGCCGCACTTCCAATCGTTGTTTCGCTCATATAATTATCTGGTTTTGGATTTGGTTTCTGATAAATTATTGGGTGCAAAGATAATAATTCGCCGCAAGGCAAAAAATGATTTACAGTGAATTGAATAAAGTTTGTAAAAACAGATACACGCCCTTGAATCGCCAAAAGCTTTCATGAAGACTGTTCAAAGCAAACAGCTGTCGGATTATGAATTTCTGATTGACGCTTCACCGGGAGCCGTGAAATAGGGGAATTTGCCTTTTAGATTATTAATCGGGTTTTCTATCAGCTTCCATGAGATGTGCGCCAGTATAAACGTAAGAAGATAGGTAAACGCAAACATTGAATATTTATCCGTTACCATGATACCTATATGCGGTGAAATGTAATAAAAAAGAGGCTGCATGAAGAGGTGGTAAACATACATGCCGTATGAAATTTTACCAACATAAACTACAAACGGATGTTCAAGAATTTTTCTGCTGAGGAAGGTGAATTTATTCTGGGCTGCCCTGATTACAATAAATCCTGAAGCTATTGCAAACATAAAATCTTCAAAGATTTCCTTGTACCACATTATTTTATAGGTGTGCTGTACCCAGATGAGTATAAAATAAATTATCATACTTCCGTAGGTCCAGTAGTATTTTGACAACTGCAGAAAGAGCGGTTTCCTGTAAAGCGCTATCCATGCAATCAGGGCACCGAGTCCCAGTGCATGCATGCAGCTGAGTGTAAAATAGGCGCCTGCCATCCAGCTCTGAACGAAAAGAAAGATGTATAACTTTGAAAGTATCCCGGCAACGATGGTAGATATAATAATCCCGGCAAGGTATTTACGATTGACAAAAAGGATTATCCACGGCCAGAATAAATAAAACTGCTCTTCGACAGCCAATGACCAAAAATGATTGAAACTGATAAGCCCGACACTATGAACCGATTGGTAAATATTGGTTGTATAGCTTACCAGCCAGGGAAAAATTGCTCTCGCATTTCCATAATCTATAAAATAGAGAAAGAAAATGGTGAGGTAATAGATAGGGAAAATTCTCAAAAAACGCCGGATGTAAAAGTTCTTAACCAACGGGCTTTTGCCCATGTTATGTGCAGCGTATTTATCGCGGTTGGAGAGTAGAATTTTGGTAATCAGAAATCCGCTGAGGACAAAGAACAGCGTGACACCCTGCGACAGCGGAAGCATGGTAAGCCAGGGTTGCACCCATTGCCATTGAACGGAATGCGCCAGAATAACCATACTGACAGCAAAAAAGCGAATTCCGTCGAGTTGAACAATGTGTTCTTTATCCATAATCATATTTCAAATGTACAGATTTATCTTGTTTTTACAAGCTGCGCATTCTTTTTATATGGCGGAAGCTTACAATCAAGGTATTATGTGCCGTTTGAACGGCACACAATACCTTCTGGTCACTTTGAGAATCAGTGGAAAGATATCTAACCTAAGTTAACAATTATTAACGCAGGTCAACTACTTCAACACCCGGATAATCAGATGTTTTAAAGGTGAACTTGGTGTCGGCAATGGCCTTATTCGTTGTGAACTTCGAAACACTGTAGGTGTAGGTAGTGGCGCCGTCTTTATCGTACACAATAGAGTTTGCAATCTGCTTCTGCACTTTATCAATCTCAACACGAATCTTATAATACGAGCGCGATTTGAGTGGTGTCAGGTCGAGAATTTGCAGCGTTTTTCCGGTACGTACTTCTTCTTTAATGAATTTTGGTGTGAAGCTCTTATCGTAGGCAGTAAGCAGTTTGCTCGGGTTGAGCGACTGATCATCACCGGTATTCACATTATTGATTTGTACTTCGTTTGATTCTTTGATATACGTCCAGGTGGTCTTGCCATCACTGATAAGGGTTTGTCCGGCAAAGCTGAGCCAGTATTTATCGCCCTTCATACAGGCAGTACCTTTCTTGGTCTCTTTCATGTTTTTCTTCTTGTTTTCCATAGTATAGGAAAACTCGATTTCTATGGTAGTGTAGGTTTTGGTTTGCGCGCATACACCATCAAGAATGGCTTTTGCTTTGGTGTCCTGTGCCTGAACCTTCATCAGGGGCAGCAGGAAGAGCGGTAAGATAAAAAGCAACTTTTTCATTTCAGGTTTTATTAAATTAAATATTGTTGTCGGAAAGGCTTTTCAAATATTGTTCCAGATATGTCATATCCTTGATTTTCACTTCTCTGGCT
This sequence comes from Bacteroidota bacterium, assembly GCA_037133915.1. NCBI lineage: Bacteria > Pseudomonadati > Bacteroidota > Bacteroidota bacterium. The sequence continues at coordinate 5,553 of JBAXND010000024.1, read as the reverse complement.
TTACTGCCCTCAAAAGGTCCAATAATGCCGGCTGCTTCAAGCTGGTCGACAATACGGCCTGCTCTGTTGTAGCCAAGTTTCAGCTTTCGCTGAAGTAATGAGGTGGAACCGTGCTGATGAGAAACAATGAGGCGTGCTGCTTCTTCAAAAAAGTCATCGCGTTCGCCGGCGTCCACAGATTTACTGCTTTCGCCTTCTTCATCATTGCATTCGGGCAGCAGATGCGCATCGTTATAGCCGCGCTGGTTGCCGATAAATTCGGTGATTTCTTCTACTTCAGGTGTATCCACAAACGGGCACTGCAAGCGAATAAGGTCTGAGCCGGTAGAAAGCAGCATATCGCCCCGTCCGATCAGCTGGTCGGCACCTCCCGAATCCAGAATAGTCCGTGAGTCTACCTTGGAGATTACTCTGAATGCAAGACGCGCCGGGAAATTCGCTTTGATGGTGCCAGTAATGATATTCACCGACGGGCGCTGTGTAGCCACAATCAGATGTATGCCAATGGCACGTGCAAGCTGCGCAAGCCGTGTAATGGGCAATTCAACCTCTTTTCCGGCTGTCAGGAAGAGGTCGGCGAACTCATCCACTATAAGTATGATGTAGGGCAGAAATTTATGACCGTCGTTCGGATTCAGTTTGCGCGAGATAAACTTGCCGTTGTATTCTTTGATGTTGCGCACGCCGGCAGATTTCAGCAGGTCGTAACGTTCATCCATTTCAATACACAGAGCATTCAGTGTACATACCACCTGACGTACGTCGGTGATAATGGCTTCGGCGGCATCGGGAAGCTTCGCCAGAAAATGACGTTCTATTTTTGAAAACAGCGTCAGTTCCACCTTTTTCGGGTCAACCATCACAAATTTAACCTGCGACGGATGTTTCTTATATACAATAGATGTGATGATGGCATTCAAACCCACCGACTTTCCCTGTCCGGTAGCGCCTGCCATAAGCAGGTGAGGCATTTTGGCAAGGTCGGCGATGAATGGCTTGTTGGAAATAGTTTTTCCGAGACCGATAGGCAGGTCGAATTTTGAATTCTGAAAATCGTCGCTGGTGATGATAGAGCGCATAGAAACAATTTTCGGATTCTGATTCGGCACTTCAATACCAATGGTTCCTTTGCCGGGCATAGGTGCGATTATTCGAATGCCCAAGGCCGATAAGCTCAGCGCAATGTCATCTTCCAGATTCTTGATTTTGGAAATACGCACGCCGGCCGACGGTACAATTTCATACAGTGTTACCGTGGGCCCGATGGTAGCGTTGATGCGGTCAATAGAAATAGAATAATTGTTCAGCGTGGTGATGATACGCTTTTTATTCGCTTCAAGTTCTTCGTTCTGCACGGTAACATTGCCGCTGTCGTATTCTTTAAGCAGTTCAATAGGAGGGAACTGATACGATGAAAGCTCCAGCGTAGGGTCATATTCGGTATCAATGCCGAAGTGTTCCGGATGTTCTGTATTATCTGTTATCAGTGCAGGTTCCGGTTCTTCCTCCATGGCATTCTGCACGGTAAACTCAATACCGTCGAGGGAAGGATCCAGCTCAACAAATAAGGCTTCGTCGGGCTTTTCTTCCACTACGGGCTTATTATTTACAACAAGTTCTATTTCGCCCGGCTCCACTTCGGGTTCTTCTTCCGGAAGCTCATCGCGCAGCGTATTGCCCGGAACAGCATCTTCATCATCATCTTCTTCAGCGGCAGCAATAACAACGGGCTTTTTCTTCCACTTCAGGTGAATGTTATATTCAATAATAAGGAAGCTCGCCAGTGAAAAGAAAAGAATGAGTCCGATACCTGTCTTGCCAATTACATTCGCCATCCAGAGGTCCACCTGATACCCGAATATGCCGCCTAAAATAAGCTGATTTTCTGCCGTAAAGACGAGTCCCATCAAAATGGAAATCCATACCATGGCAAATAAGGAATAGCGGTACGACTTTCCTAAAGGGAGAATGGTGATATTGAGAAACAGTTTTATTCCGGAAATAAAGAACAGGAAAATAAAGAAATAGGAGGCAATACCAAACCAGCGTTTGATAAAGATGTAGGCAAACAGACTGCCAATTTTCCCCATCCAGTTTTCAGAAATCAGGGTATTGTCAATAAGGATGCGACCGAGTGATTGGTTGAAAATGTTATCGTCAGCTTTCCACGAGAAAAGGTAGGATGTAAAGGAAACGGCCAGATAGAAGGAAAAAAGAAGCATGAAGAGTCCGGTAACCTTCTGGAATTTCTCATTTTTCAGGAAAAGCCCGGTACCGCGGAACGGATTATTGACTGACTTGGCTTTGGGTGCTTGTTCTTTTTTAGGACGGGCAGTTTTCTCCCTGGGCGCCTTAGCCGGCTTTTTAATAGTTTCTTCAGGTTCTTCCCTCAGCGTATTTTTAATATTGGTAGCTTCCTTTTTAGGCATTTATCCTGTTGGATATTTTTAATAAAAAAATAAAATCCTCCTGTCAAAGAGGATTTTACTCTGTTAATTCGTTGTACGTTATTCTTTTCCGCTGAACTGGTCAATAATCTGCTGTTTTTCTTCCGGGGTAAGTTCGGTATAATCGGAAGGAACCAGGAAATCGGTATCTTTTACTTTGCCTTTTTTCACTTCGGTAGCGCTTATTTTAGTAATAACGCCGTTTTGTGTGGCTTCGTATTCAAGCGGCATTCCTTTGAGGCCGGTGAACTGTCCGCCGTAATTGGCATCAACACCGCCCAGTTCTTCGCAGTAATAAATAACGGTTGTGGTAGCGTTGCCTTCCGCGTCTTTGGTAGTATATTCAGCTTTTTTGCAGGTATAACCGGCAATTACTTTGGTTTCCTCTGTGTATTTGATGTCGGGTGTGCCGGCTTCCGCAACTTTAGCATCAATCTCCGCGGTGGTCATTTTGTAATATTTTTTCTGACCCATCATATCAATCAGTGTGGTCGCGGTTTTGGCGTCTCCGTTGGTAATCATGTCAATAACAACCGGTCCGGCGTTAATCTCAGTTTTTGTAATATTGCCAAGTACGGAAACTACCATCATTTTAGGTTGTTGTGCTGCTGTTGCTGCATCAATGGTGCCGGAGTAACTCATTGAATAAGTGATAACTCCTTTGAAGGGCTTCGCTGCCTTCTGGGCAAATGCCGCTGAGGTAACAATCAAACAAAGTGCAAAGATTGCAATAAAGATTTTTCCTGATGTTTTCATATTTGAGGTGTTTAAGATTTCATGCGGCTTCCCAAAATCGGTGCCAATTTATTGGTGCAAAAGTAAATGATTTTGAAAAAGTATATTATAATAGTGTGAAATTTTATTAAGAAAGTAGTTAACAGGGGGTTTACCTTGACTTGCCCTGAAATAAGTTGACAGTTTGACTCCCTTCCACTCTACGGGGAAGGGTCTGGGTGGGGGCAAAATGATCCTCTGAATTCCGGGTCATAGATGAAAATCAAGTCCTCCATACATACCAACGGAGAATTTGTTTTTATCATAAAGAGAGATTCTATCATAATGGCTATATCGACCTGCATTGAAGATAATGCCTACACCCTGACCGACAAAAAAGCTAACGTATCTCGGCAGTTTAATTACCATTCCATAACTGATAAGATTTTCGAATGAATGAAAATACGCCTCAGCAATATGATAATCTATTATTGAGCGCATCATTACCCAGTTGAGCTTGTATTCAAAGTAAAGGTCAAATACCTTTCCGGCAGGATTGGGAAAAAACCTGTATGATGCACTGGCACCTATTACCCTGTTTTTATCTTCAGTAGTCATTGAGGAATTGTAATATTCATGCCATATGTTAGTGATTTGGTTAACCGGCCTCTTGCTGATAATCACTCCCAGTGCAAATTTATGGTTGGGTAACGCATACGACACGTAAGGCGTCTTGCTAAACATACTTTGAACAGAAAACTGTGTACAAACGCCGGCTCCGAAACGATGATATATCTTCGTCACTGAATCCTGACCAAAGCATGAAAAGAAAAGAAGGTTCAATATGATTATCACAATAGTTTTTTTCATCATAAGGAGGTATTTCATTTGCTGTTAATAATCAAGATTGAAATAGGTGGTGTCATTATAGCCGGTTGTTAAGGTGCCGTAACTGCGGGCAGAGTTAACAATTCCGGTACACGATGATTCGAGATGATTAAACCAGGTAGTGGTGTACGTAGTTTTCGCACGGATATTATAATATCGGTAATGATAGATTGTCGGGCTTACGGTATCTGTTTGAAAGGAAGTGCTTATATCCCATGACCCATCCTGATAAACACTGTAGACTAAAAAATAAGTTTCCGGAGGGCACCCAATGGGTGGTGTGATACGTCTGATTTTTACACCCAGCGTGGTTTTTTTACTCATTTTGATTAATTCATCCGTGGTTTTGTTTGTCAGCGCCAATCCCCAACTGACATCAAAATATTCAGGTTTTGTGAAGCTGAGAGCATATGTGTTTACTTCTGACGGTTGTGTATCAAAAGTGTACTGAAACTGCCCGCCGGCATCGGTATACCCAAGTGTGCAAGTGTCGTCACAACCTGCACACTTGTGATGATGAAGGATGATTCGGCAACCCGATAAAGGCTCATTGGTATATTCATCAGCTACCGTTAAATTGAAAACGGTAGGAGCATGAAGATCCTGATCAAGTTTACAACTGCCTAAGAACAGCAGAATTAAAATGAGCGAAAATGATATTGATTTTAACTTCATCTCTTTTATTCCCGGTTTCTAATATTCGATATAATAATTACGGGATTCGTGATATCCCAGATGCAGACTGTCTCTTGAAAATCCTGTTCCGTCCCAGTCATTATCCTGAAACGTTGTACACATCCAGCAAACTTTTGAGAAAATAATTTGCGTCATTTCGGACGGCACATAAAAAGTCTCACTATGAACGTCATTGACATTCCCTTCATTATAATGCTTATGAAGGTTTACATGATTAGAATCGGGTTTATCGGATGATTTAACACAAAACCCGCAATAAGACATTCCTAAATTCAAGGGGTTTTGTGATATTCTTTTCGTGGTCAGATTAATTGTGGAACACTGAAATATCTTCACATCAATTGCTGCAGTGGTTTGCGACTTATACACATGAGTCTTGTCGGGGAAATTCGGACTGACGGAAGGATTTGAATAATTCTGATTCGTGAATAAAATATAATACTTTAGAATGGTATCTTCAGGCCTGTTGTCAATAACGTTGTAGGTGTATTGAAACTCACCGTTGACGTCCGTTTGGCCTATTACCTCATCATAATAATAATTTGCCCAACCTTCATCGCATCTCAATATAGCATAGGCATTCGGAACAGGCAGACCGGAATAATAATCAACTACTTTAAAATTAAAGATACTTGGTGTTACATCGGCAAGGTCTTTATTGCATCCGCCGCTAAAACATAAAAACAACAGCATCAAAATATGCATAGTGGACTTGGCAAATACAAACAAAGAGGTTTCCTCTGCCCGGATGTCATGTGGAGAATACGCGCAAACTGGTCCCCTAGTTCCGCGTTAAGCTGACCCCCTT
>JBAXND010000023.1 GCA_037133915.1 Bacteroidota bacterium | reverse complement strand
GTGAGCCGCCAATCTCTATTCATTCATTCCTTCTACTGACCTTAAACCCCTCCGGTGCATTCCCTCAACATTGCATTTTTTTCATTATTAATTTTCATTTTTCATTTTTCATTGTTCATTGCTCAGTCCGGCAATCCGAATTTTTTCATTTTCTTCCACAGGGCAACCCTGCTGATACCAAACATTATCGCTGTTTCCTTACGGTTGTAATTATTTGAAAGTAATACTTTTTTTAAATCCTCCTTGGTGATGCTTCTGAAAACCATTTCTGCGTCAACGTTTTTCGGTAAGAAATAGCCTTCAGCACCCGGTAAATCGACGTTTTTACAAAGTCCTTGCCTGAGAGGCACCAACCGGATATCCTGTGGCAGGTCGAAAACATCAATCAGATTGCTATTGCAAAGTACGAATGCATGTTCAATGCTGTTTTCAAGTTCTCGTACATTGCCCGGCCAGCAGTAGTCCATTAAAATGCGATATGCATCTTCGGTAAGGCCTTTAATGTTTTTGCCTGTCTGTTCGTTGAAACGCTTGATGAAATGCTGGACGAGCAGTGGAATATCATTTTTGCGTTCTCTCAGAGGCGATGTTTGAATGGGGAAAACGTTCAGGCGATAAAATAAATCTTCTCTGAAAAGTCCTTTCTGCACTAGTTCGCGCAGATTACGGTTTGTGGCTGTAATGATGCGCATATCAACTTTTATGGGCTTGTTATCACCAACCCGTTCGATGGTTTTTTCCTGAATTACCCTAAGTAACTTCACCTGAATCATAGGGCTGATCTCGCCAATCTCATCAATGAAAACAGTGCCGCCGCCGGCTGTTTCAAATTTTCCGGGCTTATCTTTGTATGCTCCGGTAAATGAGCCTTTCACATGACCAAAGAGTTCGCTTTCAAGCAACGTCTCTGTGAGTGCGGAACAATTGACTTTAACAAAAGGCTTGTGATTTCTCGATGAAAGTATGTGGATGGCGTCAGCAACGAGTTCTTTACCTGTTCCGCTTTCACCTGAAATGTTGACGTTGGCTAATGAATCTGCTGCCAGTTCTATCATGCGGTATAGCTCGATGATTTTTGGATTGCGACCTATAATTCGCTGCAATGCTTCTTTTTCTTTAATGATAAGTGGGGTTGCCGAAATACTGCTGCAGGATATTTCTCTCGATATATCCACCACCGTTATCATCAATTGTGTATCGTTTTTGTGCTGGATATAGCGGGCATTGATAAACACCAGTGTGCGTGTCCCTGAAATATGTTCGATAAATGCAGTACGGGCAATATTGGTCTTCTTGCCCTTCAGGCATTCACGCATGTTCAGCAAAGTTTCATGATTGGGCTCAAAGAAACGTATTGCCGACATTTTCTTTTCGGAAACGGCCCTGCTGTCGAGTCCTGAAAGATGCTCCATTTCATCATTCCAATAGAGAATATTCAATCGTTCGTCAGTGCGTATTATGCCGCACGGCGCGTTTTTTAATATGGCTGTTTCGAAGGTGCTCATTTCTTTAATTTGAAAATTAGGCAATTTGAGAATTTGATAATTACTCACGACTCACGACTCTTGACTCACGACTCACGACTTTTTTAAGTTAGCACAAAGTTAATATAGTTAACATCAAGTTAGCAAAAGATTAACTTTATTTTTTTGCACGTGCCGGCTGAAAAATGGCATAAGGGTTTATAGAACAGATAGTAATGTGTATTGGCACAGCTATTGAAATCCTCATGACCATGCCGAAAATCGAAAAAGATATGGAAACGTCAAAAACAGTTATTAATCTCAGCGGTCAGAGTTTTGAGAAAGTCATCAGCAACGGTATTGTGTTGGTTGATTTTTGGGCCGAGTGGTGTGCGCCTTGCAGAATGCAAGGTCCGATACTTAATGACGTGGCTGTTGAGGTTGGCGACAGAGCGCTGATAACAAAAGTGAATGTTGACGACAACAGGCAGATTGCTGCAAAATATGGTATTCAGAGCATTCCGTCGCTCTATATTTTTAAAGACGGTGTGGTTGTGAAGAAATTTGTGGGTGTGCAGCAACGGCAGGTATTGGTAAGTGCTGTTAACGGCCTGATATCTCAGAATTGAAACAATGGAGTTATGTGCCTGCTCCGGGAATGTTACTTGCGTCATTGTGAGGAGGCACGACGAAGCAATCTTTAGAAAAGCAATAACGAAGGTGACTTTTCGGATCGCAATCAATTAATATAACCTAAAAATAGAACATCATCATGGAACACTTGACTGAACAAAGTTTCAAAGAAAAGGTATTCAATTACGAAGTAAATAAGGAATGGAAATTTGAAGGCGATAAACCTTGTATCATTGACTTCTATGCCGACTGGTGCGCGCCCTGCCGCATGGTGGCGCCTGTACTCGATGAATTGTCGAAAGATTTTGATGGGAAAGTTGACATCTATAAAATAAATACTGAGCAGGAACAAACGCTTGCTGCCGTGTTCGGTATTCAAAGCATTCCTTCGATATTGTTTGTGCCGAAAGACGGACAGCCGCAAATGACCATGGGTGCTATGCCCAAAGAGGCATTTGTAAAGGCAATCAATGAAGTGTTGCTGCCTAATAATAATTAAGATGGAAAATACATGCACAAATCCGGTTTCTTGCAAAGAAAAGATGCGTGTCAGGGCCAGGTCGCACTGGCCTGCGCTGCTTGGTATTGTTGTCGGGGCAGGAGGCGGATTTCTTTATTACCTGCTCGTGGGCTGCTCAAGCGGTGCCTGCCCCATTACCTCTAATCCATGGATAACAATGTTATGGGGCGCCGGTTTAGGCTACCTGCTTGGAGATATGTTCAAAATTAAACCTTCTAAAACCAAACAAAATGAAAAAGAATATGGGAATGATTGACAGGGTAATCAGAACGCTGATAGCCCTCACTATTGCGGTACTGTTCTACCTCGAAGTAATAACAGGAACACTCGGTATTGTGCTGTTGATACTCGGTGGAGTATTTCTGCTGACATCAATATTTGGTTTTTGTCCCTTATATTTGCCTTTCGGAATCAAAACCTGCAAGACTCAGAAATAGAAAAGTATTAACGATAAAAATAGTTTGTAATGACAATTGATGTAATATTTGACGGCAACAAAAAAATAAATGCCCGCGTTGGGAAACACATTATCACAACCGACCAGCCTGTTGCCGGAGGTGGTGAAGGTAGTGCACCAACACCTTTTGAACTTTTTCTGGCATCCATTGCTACATGCGCCGGAATCTATGTCAAAGGTTTTTGTGATAACCGCGGTATTTCTGTTGAAGGAATGAAGATTTCACAGATCCACGAGTTTGATGAAAAAGGCCTGGTTACGGACATCCGTATCAATATTAAATTGCCCGAGGGTTTTCCGGAGAAATATATTGACTCGGTTATCAATGTGGCAAACCTCTGCAAAGTAAAGCAAACACTGGCATCACCGCCAAAGATTAGCGTAATTGCCAGTACAAATGAGTGCTGTTAATTGTTGAAAAACGCAAAGAGCCATCTGATATACAATTATCGGATGGCTTTTTTATTTTGATAGTTGGTCTTTCGTGGTCAGCCTCAATACCGAGTGTTTGCATGCGCTGATGCAGCGTTCGCACACAATACATGTTCGGTCGTTGATTCTTTTAGTATTCGATACATAAGCGTTTACATCGATAAGCATGGGACAGCTCACGTTGCATAATTTGCAGTGTGTGCATTGATTTCCACTCACAGGAGTGATTTTAAAAAGCGACAGCGGCGAAATAATACCTGATATGGTAAGAAAAGGGCACAGCATCCTGCAGTATGCACGGCTTCCGATGAAAAAGGTCAGTATAAATCCCAGTGTTGTGATGAACAAATTTTCGACAATAATCGCCCATTTTCTGACCTCGACGTTATTGCCCGGATCCCAGAAAAATGCTACAAACACTGATAGTACAATGAGTGTTGTGAGATAACTCCATGCAAGCAGCTTCGATCGGGGTTTAATTTTTCGCTTATCAATTTTTTTGGTGTTGGTCATCTCAAAAAAGAAGCCGGTCCAGCAGGCGCGGGAGCAAAAACCATTACCTAGGAAGAAGGGCAGAATAAGCCTTGCAACCACTAATTGAATAAGAGCTCCGGTAACAACTCCGGCATAGGCGTCAAAAAATATTTGCGGAAACTGAAAGTTCACCCCAATGACCAATCCCAGCCAAACTAAGAGGAATGAACCAATGGTAAATTGCAGGCACCATCTTATTAGCTGGCGGAATTTCGGAAAATACAAAACCAACGCCCGGGTGCCGAAGTCCAGAAAGCCTATTCCTGTGAACAGGTAGAAATACATCACATTTCTGAATGCCCAGACAACTAATCCAATAATCAAAAAAACACCGAAACTTACGAGGGGAATTTTAAATTTGTTCAAATTCGTTAAATATATTATTCCTCAAAGATAATTGAAATCAAATTTAGTCGTTAATTTAGCATTCCGTTTGAATATGAAATAAATAAACACCTACCTAATCTCTGTTATTATGAATGTACTCAGAATTTATTTACTTGTACCGGCCATTGCATTGTTGTCGGTCATTGCGTTAACATCGTGTCACAGCACTGAAAAAAAAGCTATCGTAAATACTGATTCGATTGCGGCTGCTGCAAAGGATTCTGCTTCACTGAAGCAGTCAGGAACCCTTGATGGTGCTAAACAGCTGATGGCAAGATTTATGGCGAAAGGAGCCGACTATGCCGCGCTTACAAATAGTCTTAAGCCAACTATTGAGGACGCGAAAGCCATCTTTATTAAAGCGGAAGATGCTGAAATTGCATTTAAATATGCAACAAAAACATTTAAAAAAATCAACAAGAAAGGTGATTTTATTAAACCGAAAGATTCAGTTCAGCAGAATTTTGTTATCCTTTCTGCAACAGCAAAAGAGCTAAAAGAGAATACAGGCAATGCGAAAGAGTTTACCGGTGGGATGTTAAAAATTGCGCCTAAATTGAAAGACGATATTTCTTTTTTCGAAAGAAAATTTGTGAAGAAAAGTCCGAAAGACGGTATGAATTTCAATGGATTGACATTTGTGAATAATCATTGGGTAATGTTTTTCAAATTGTGGAAACCGTTTGAAGAAAATAAAAACCCCAACAAACCTTCCGGAAAAAAGAAGGACAAGAAAAAGAAGAAGAAAAAGGCAGACAAATAGATTTCTGTGTAAGGAGTAAATAAAAAGGGTTTCAGTTAATAATTACTGAAACCCTTTTTTCTTGTGACCCCGACAGGATTCAAACCTGTAACCTTCTGATCCGTAGTCAGATGCTCTATTCAGTTGAGCCACGGGGCCTTTAGCGAGTGCAAAGATAATACTTTTTTGTAATTTCACCAGCGAAAATTTTTACCTGCGTTTTCATGAATGTTAATGCTAATAAGAACAGCGCTTTTCAGTATATTTTGAGCCTGATTTTGGGATTCATTTCCTTCATGCTTTTCTGCATTGTCAGCCAGTTTTTTACGTTGAAGATTTTTATTCCTATGCCTTGCTCCCGTGAGAAACGCAAGCGCATCAATAAAAAATTTTTGCAGCTCTTTGCGAAATTTATGGTGCGTTCCAACTTAAATGTAAAACTAGAGATTCGGGGCAATGAAAATTTGGTGTTTGAGCGCCCTGTATTCATTATTGCCAACCATCAGACCTTACTCGATTCGCCCTTGATGCTGATGCTGAATTCCCGCGTCGTACTGATTACTACCGACTGGCTGAATAATACCTCTTTTCGGCTGTTGCTGCGGAAATATGTAGAATTGGTCGCCGTTTCTGATGGAATAGAACATGGATTAGCACAGGTTACAACGGCCATGAAAAGGGGAGACTCGGTACTCGTTTTCCCCGAAGGACCACGCACAGCTCAGGGTATCGGCCGATTTCACAAAGGCGCTTTTTATATGGCCGAAAAACTCAATGCGGATATTCTTCCCGTTGTCCTGCATGGAAGTCCCGGCATACATGGCAAAAAGTGGTATTACCTGAGGCGGGGACGCATGGTGATGAAAATTTGTGAGCCAATCAAACATGACGACGAACAATTCGGGTTCGGTTATGCCGAGCGAACCAAAAAGATTGCGACTTTTTTCAGGGATGAATATGAGAAGATTGACCGCGAGGGTTTACCTCCTGATTCTGTTGCAATAGCAAGCAGTTAAAGGTTCTTCGTTATTACCTTCACCTTTCCGCCATATTCTCGGCTGTTTTAGTTAATTTTGCCGGAATTATTTTTCCTATGCTGCTTTACATTATATTAATACTGCTTGTTCTCATCGGTCTGCTGTTTTTACTCTTTGTAAGGGCGATTCTAGTGAAGCCACCCAAAGCGGATGGCGGAGTCCTTGAATACATGCCCCGGCGTGAAACTCCTGATGGTCTTTACATCTGCGAAAGCGGACGACTGAGAAAAAACAGGGTGGGACTGTGGGAGCTTTACATTGAAGGAGAAGCTTACCGCCGTGGACTTATCACGGGTAAGCTTACCGCTGAGCTTATCGCAAAACAGGAGCAGATATTTGTTGAAGAGGTTAAAAATTTCGTGCCTTCTGCTTTTTACCTTTTCTTCCTGAAGCTGTTTGTTGTTTTTATGAACCGCAAGCTGAACAGAAATGTGGGCGAAGAGTATAATCTTGAAATCTATGGCATTTCACGCTCTGCATCAGACGAATTCTCGAAAATCGGTCCCGCCTACATACGGATATTAAATTACCACGCGGCTCACGATATCGGTCATACCCTTGAAAGCCTTAAGTTTGTTGGTTGCACATCATTTGCTGCCTGGGGCGATAGCTCCGACGATGGTCGTGTTGTACTGGGAAGAAATTTTGATTTCTACATGGGTGATGAATTTTGCAGTGAGAAAATAGTGAGCTTCTGCAAACCTGACCTCGGATATCGATATATGTCTGTCAACTGGGGCGGTTTGACGGGTACCGTTTCCGGGATGAATGAACACGGACTGGCCGTTACGGTGAATGGTGCAAAATCGGAAATGCCTAATAAGTCGGCTATGCCGATAACCATTCTCGTTAAAAAGATACTGCAATACGCAAAGAATATTAATGAGGCATTCGAAATTGCCAAGGCGCACCTTATTTTCGTATCGGAGTCTATTCTGGTGGCTTCTGCTCAGGACCACAAAGCTGTGGCAATTGAGAAATCACCCAGTAAAACGGTGATGTATGATACGGGTAACAATCATATCATCTGTACCAATCATTTTCAAAGCGAAGCGTTTGCCGACGATAAACTGAATAATGAAAACCTGCTTGAAAGCGCATCGCTCTACCGTTTTAAAAGAATGGAAGAACTTTTCGAAGAGCATAAGCCGATATCTCCTTTGTCTGCTGCTGCTATTCTGCGCGATCGTTTTGGCCTGGGCGGCGCCGATATCGGGCAGGGAAACGAAAAGGCCGTGAATCAGTTGCTCGCGCATCATTCCGTCATTTTTAAACCCGAACAGCGGTTGGTGTGGGTATCGTCGTGGCCATATAATTTAGGTGAATTTGTATGTTACGACCTGAACAGCGTTTTTGCGCACTTTCCCGGAATGACCGAAAACAGCGATATAGATGAACACGAATGGGCGCTTCCTCCCGACGAATTTTGTGTGAACGGTGGATTTGCAAACTTTGAACGGTTTAAGGAAATTTGCACTGTTTTAAAAACGGGAACAGCAGGAGCAGACGATAAAATTATGGATGAGCTCATTGAACTAAATCCTGAATATTTTCATACATACCTTGTGCTGGGCGATTTTTGCCTGAAAATTAAAAAGCAGGAAAAGGCATTGGATTACTATAAAATGGCGCTGTTAAAGGAAATTCCGACGACGAAAGAACGAAATGTGATATTATCGAAAGCACGGAAAATTGGATACAAAGACTGACAACGAAAAGGATTCCTATCTGTTGCAATTGCAAGATAAACTGTTCTGTAAAGCAGAAATGGAACGTCTTTGCTGTGTTGTAATTATTCCTACATTCAATAATGCCGCTTCGCTTGCTGCAGTAATTGAAGGTGTGAAGAATTATACTGACAATATTCTGGTTGTAAATGATGGTTCTACCGACGGAACCGCGGCTCTTCTTAATGATATTGCCGGAATTCATGTTATTGCATGGTCTGCAAACAAAGGCAAAGGCTACGGTCTGCGTAAAGGATTTGAAAAAGCCGTTTCTCTGGGATTCCACTATGCCATCACCATTGATTCCGACGGTCAGCATTCGCCCGACGATATTCCTGCATTTCTTGCCGGACATAAGGAAATGCCCGAGGCTATTATTATCGGAGCACGCAATATGGATCAGGCAGGCGTTCCGCGCAAAAGCAGTTTTGGCAATCGATTTTCAAATTTTTGGTTCCGCTTTGAAACAGGAATACGTATTCCCGATACACAATCGGGTTACAGGTTTTACCCGCTTGAGCGCTTAAAAACAATTCACTTTTTTACCCGTAAATATGAATTTGAAATTGAAGTAATTGTCCGTGCCGCATGGAAAGGCGTGAAAGTGGTGAGTGTGCCCGTGAGTATTTTCTATGCACCTAAAGAAACAAGGGTTTCACATTTTCGGCCGTTTCGCGATTTTACACGCGTGAGCCTGCTGAATACGGCACTGGTCATTATTTCACTGCTGCTTATCAAGCCGTTTTACTTTGTTAAGGTGCTGAATCGCAAAAAAATCCGCGATTTTTTCGTGAATGAAGTGCTTGCCAGTCAGGATTCCAATGCTAAAATTACGTTTTCGGTAATGCTCGGGATGTTTATGGGAATTGTACCGCTTTGGGGTTGGCAAATGGCGGTGGCTCTTGTTCTTGCCATGGCGCTCAAACTCAACAAAGTGATAACGCTGGTAGTGAGCAACGTGAGCATTCCGCCGATGATACCATTTATAGTTTACGGAAGTTATAAAATGGGTGGCTTAGTCTGGATTAAAAACAGGGTAATGCTTGAATTCAGTACCGGTATCAGCTTGAAAACCATACAACTCAATGTTTTGCAGTACCTTATCGGAAGTGTAATGCTGGCAGTCGCCATGGGAATTCTTTCGGGAATTGTGACAATTATCTTACTGAAGATATTCCGAAAAGGAAATGTTGTTAAAGTTATAGACCGGTAGTTTTCATGCTGTAATGCATATGTTTTATTTGGTATATTTGCCATCCTAAAATGTTGAATGCTGTAATGAATTATTGAACAATCTGTTGTACTGATGTCTGGTTTTTTCCTTTTTTTATATGATTTTTTCAGTAAGCGACGCTCGTTGCTGCTGTTTATTGTGGTCCTTTTCACTGGGATGGCCGTTTTGCTGTCATCAAAGCTGAGGCTGGAAGAAAATATTTCACGTTTTCTGCCACGCGACGAGAAGCTTAAAAAGGTGAGCGATGTAATGGAGCAGATAAAAACTGCGGAGAAACTGATGGTAACCGTATCGCTTGCCGATTCAACTTCACCTGCAGCCCCCGAAACATTGATTGCTTATGCCGATGAACTTGCCGCAACTCTTAAAAGCGACTATCAGCCTGAGCTTATCAAAGATATTACCTGCAAAATTTCGGGCGATCAGATGCAGGATGTATACAATGCCTTCTATTCCAAGCTTCCATTATTTCTTGATGAAGCCGATTACGAAACAATAGCCCGTAAAACAGACTCACTGCAGCTGGATTCGGCGCTGTCGCGGAATTTCAGAATGCTTGTGTCGCCTGCGGGATTTGTGATGAAAAAATTCATTACCCGCGACCCACTTGGTTTTACAGGTCTTGCTCTGCGGAAACTGGCGTCGCTCAAGGTGGACGATAGCTACATGATTTATAATGACCACATCTTCAGCAAAACAAAAAAGCATCTGCTGATATTTATAAATACCGCGAATGCACCGAATGAAACGGGCCATAACGGTGAACTTATAAAAGGTATTGACAAAGAAATAACTACGCTGACTGCGAAATCAGGAGGTAAGGTACATGCCGAATATTATGGTGCAGCCGCAGTAGCGGTGGGCAATGCCACTCAAATGAAGCGAGATTCTATTATTACCATGGCCATTGCATTGCTATTGCTGGTAGTTTTTCTGGGGTATTTTTTCAGAAGTAAAAGAGTGCTGTTCCTGATTTTGCTGCCTGTTTTGTCGGGTGCACTTTTTGCCATGGCCGCTATTTACCTTATTCGGGGTGAGGTCTCAACAATAGCCATTGGCGCCGGTTCTGTAATATTGGGTATCGCAATTAATTATTCCCTGCACTTTTTTGTGCATTACCGCCATCTGGGCTCTGTTCGTGAAGTTATTAAAGATTTGGCAGGTCCGATGACCATCGGAAGTACTACAACCATCGGTGCTTTTCTGGGACTGATGTTTGTCCGCTCGGAAGCATTAAGCGATTTTGGATTGTTCTCGGCCTTATGCCTGGTAGGCGCTGTATTGTTTGTGCTGATAGTGCTGCCATTTATGGTAAAACGAAACCCGGGCGGCGAAGACAGCTTTTCCCTGTCTGAAATGAATTTTATTGATAAGATTTCGGAGTACGGTTTCGAGAACAATAAACTGCTGCTTGTTGTAATCGGTTTGCTGACCATCGTTTTCTTTTATTTTGCCAACAATGTGCAATTTGAAAGCGATATGACAAAGATTAACTACATCTCGCAGGATCTCAAACGTGCTGAACAGAATCTGGTCAGTATCAGCGACAGCTCTATAAAATCGGTATATCTTGTTTCAACGGGCACTACTCTTGATGAAGCACTTGCCAATAATGAAAAGATAACTTCTGCGATTCGTCAGCTTAAAGCTCGCGGTTTGGTGAAGAGCTACTATTCGGCAGCCTCCTTGCTCTATTCCGATTCGCTGCAGCGAAAAAAACTGGAGCGCTGGAATGCATTCTGGACGGCAGACCGCAAAGAGCATGTAATGCGAATGTTCGAGCGTTCTGCGCAAGCAAACAAATTCAGGCCGGGAGCGTTTAATGAGTTTTACAAACTTCTGGGAACCCGTTTTACGCCCATGGATAAGGCGGAGCAATCAAAACTGCAACATCTGTTTCTCGACGATTTCATTACAGAGAAACCGGGCAAAGTGATGGTTGCAATGGTTATAAAAATAAATGACCGCAGAAAAGCAGAGGTGCTTGCGGCGATTCCCGTAAGTGATAATCTGGTGGTTATTGACAAACAGTTTATAGCCGCGAAAGTCGGAGAAATTATTTCCGGCGATTTTAATACGATATTGTATATCTCGTCATTACTGGTATTATTGTTTCTGTTTGCCCTTTACGGACGTGTTGAGCTGGGTGTTCTTGCATTCATACCTATGCTTATAAGTTGGGTGTGGATACTTGGGCTAATGGCCATTCTGGGTTTGAAATTTAATGTGGTGAGCATCATTATTTCTGCTTTTATTTTCGGACTGGGCGATGATTTCAGCATATTTATTATGGACGGTTTGCTCACGGAATACAAAACCGGTAAGCGTTTCCTTGCCTCATACAAAACGGCTGTATTTCTTTCGGCAGTTACAACCATAATCGGTGTGGGCGTTTTAATCTTCGCGAAACATCCTGCACTGCGCTCTATCGCAATGCTTACAATTATCGGGATGACCACCGTAGTGCTGATTTCTTATACCGTAGCTCCGGTTATTTTCAGGTGGATGATTTATACCGGCAAACGCAAAAGAACGATGCCGGTTACGCTGTATCACATGCTGTATGCCTTGGTTTGCTATTCCTACTTTATTTTAGGTTGCTTCATAACTGTATTGCTTGGATGGACGCTCATTCCTATCATTCCTGCAAAGCGGAAATACCGTAAGCTGGTGTATCATACCATACTCATGTATGTTTGCCGCAGTACAATGTATCTGATGTATTTGCCGAAGAAAAAGTTTATTAATTTCAATAAAAATACGTTTTCGAAACCTGCGATGGTGGTATGCAATCATCAGTCGCTGATTGATATTCCGCTTGGACTGATGTTCTCACCCAAAGTGATTATGATTACCAATGAAAGTGTTTGGAAATCTCCGTTGGTAGGGCTTGTTGTGCGCATGGCCGATTTTATCCCGACCTCTCTCAGCCATGAAAAAGTGCTTGAAATGGCCAGGAAACGTGTTTCGGAAGGCTATTCAATACTGGTATTTCCGGAAGGTACACGCTCACAAACCAAGAAACTAGGGCGTTTTCATAAAGGTGCTTTTTTTCTTGCCGAGGAATTGGGGCTTGATATCTTGCCTATGGTGATGAACGGAACCGGTGATTATATTGCAAAAGGCGAGTACTTAGGACGTAAAAGTTTAATTACGGTAAAATTTCTTGACAGGATAAAACAGGGCGATGCGGCGGTTGGTGGCGATTATAGGAATATGACCAAATTCGTTCAGAAGTTGTTTCATGAAGAATTTGAAAAAATACTTACGTTGTGGTACCGGCATCCTGCGTATTTCCGCGACCTGCTTATCCGGAATTATATTTACAAAGGCCCGATTCTGGAGTGGTACGCCAGGGTGAAGCTCAATTTTGAAAAGAATTATGAGCCCATTCATGAAATGATACCGCTCAGTGCCAACATTCTGGATATGGGATGTGGCTATGGATTCATGAGTTATATGCTGGGTTTCCTGTCTGAAAAGCGCATCATTACCGGTATTGATTATGACGAAGAAAAAATACTGGTAGCACGCAATAACATTTCAGCCTTGCCCAACCTGCATTTTGAACAGGCTGATGTTACCGACTTTCCGCTTGACGGATATGATATCTATCTGCTGGCTGATGTGCTGCACTATTTTCCGGAAGAAAAACAACAACAGCTTATTTCTGCAATAATTGGAAAATTAAATGATAACGGATGCCTTATTATCCGCGATGCGGACACCGGTTTGGTGAAGCGTCAGCGCGGTACCGCGCTGTCAGAATTTTTCTCGCGGCATATTGGATTCAATAAATTTGCCTACGATAACGTATTTTTTACGTCGCGCGACATGATTGCGGCCATTGTGGCAAATTGTGGCGCGGAACTTCAAATTGTGGATAAAACTAAATTCAATTCGAATATTTTTTATATAATCAGAAAACCCTGACAAATACGATAGTTTTGATGGAAGAGTTTGACGTACTTATTATTGGTAGTGGGCTGGGTGGCCTTCAATGCGGTTATATTCTCAGCCGTGAAGGATACAAGGTGTGTATTATTGAAAAGCATCATCAGATTGGTGGCTGTTTGCAGAATTTTGTCCGCGACGGCTGCATATTTGATACAGGAATTCACTACATCGGTGGATTGGAAGAGGGTCAGGTGCTGAATAAGTATTTTCGCTATTTCGGCCTGATGGATAAACTGAAGTTACGCCGCATGAATCCTGATGCTTTTGATATCATCAGTTTTGGAGATACCGGTAAGGAATTTCCCTACGCATTCAGTCATAAAAACTTCATTGATGTCCTTTCGGAATATTTTCCGGAAGAGCGCGCCAATCTTGAGAAGTACAGCCTGAAAATGAAAGAGCTGTGCGATCATTTCCCGTTGTACAATCTTTCTGATAAGCAGATGGATATTGCAGAATCTCAGTTTTATGAGGAAAATGCATACACGTATATTAATTCTATCACGCAAAATCCGCTGCTGCGCAGCGTACTTGCCGGCACCAATCCATTATACGCGGGTCTTGCCGAGAAAACACCTTTGTATGTTCATGCCCTTGTCAATAATTCGTTCATTGAAAGTTCATGGCGCATTGTAGACGGAAGCTCGCAGATTACCGATATTCTTGTCGAAAGTATTGAGGCAGCCGGTGGAACACTCATTAAAAATTGTGAAGCCGTAAAGCTGGATTTTGAAAAAGACAAAAACGGCATCGTGCATGCAGCTGATGGCAGGCAGTTTTCCGCAAAATACGTGATTTCCGATATCCATCCGGCACGGACGCTGGATATGATAAACCTCGGGCATATCCGCAAAGCCTACCGCGACCGCATCTGTAATCTTGAAAATACGACATCAAATTTTTCGGTGTACGTAGTTTTCAAAAAAGATACATTTGAATACCTGCCGCACAATCTCTATCATTATCGTAACGATAATGTTTGGTCGGCACCTAATTATAAACCCGAAACCTGGCCTGAGAATTTTTTATTTATTACTCCGGCTGTTTCGCGGTCAGAGAAGTACACCGACGGCGCCATCATTATGAGCTATATGAAATTTGATGAGGTGAAGAAATGGGAACATACCCGCGTTGGACGTCGCGGAAGCGATTATCTCGAATTCAAAAAAGAGAAAACAGAAATACTTCTCGACCTGGTTGAATCAAAGATTCCGGGATTCAGAAATTGTATTAAAAGTTATACGAGCTCTACACCTCTTACGTATCGTGATTATACGGGCACTATCGACGGCTCTCTTTATGGTATAATGAAAGATAGTACAAATCCTCTGAAAACATTGATATCACCCAAAACAAAAATTCCCAATCTGTTGCTTACCGGTCAGAATGTAATTCTGCACGGTGTGCTGGGAGTTACCATTGGGGCTGTTACCACCTGCTCAGAGATTACCGGGCTCAGCTATATTGTTGATAAGATTAATAAAGCATAGCTGATGATGAAAAAGGCTCTGATAGCAGTTTTCGTGCCTGTGGCTCTTCTCTCGGTAATCGGGTATTATTGTTTTTTGTGGTTTGTTATCATGCTGCCTCCGGCTGAAAAGGAAAATCATTTTTCGGAATTGCCTGTTATAGACAAGGGAGACAGTACGTTTACCTGTGGTAACAGTTGGTCGCGCAAAAATATGGATGGTCTGTATGATGTGTTTACATGCGGAGGTCCTTATGAGCGTGGCGTCACAATTGGAAAGCTCACGAAGAAGCTGATATACAAACAGGAAAAAGCCTTTCTTGACCAGATAAATAATATGGTTCCGTCGCAACCCTATCTGGAATTTCTGAATTACGTATTATCTATTTATAACCGCAAGCTCGACAGCTATATTGATACTGAATATCTGCAAGAAATAAATGGGATATCACAATCAGCTTCAGATGAATTTGATTATGTTGGCAGCAAGTATCAGCGGATGGTTAATTATCATGCTGCGCACGACATCGGGCATATGGCACAGATGTATCATCTGGTTGGCTGTACGTCGTTTGGCGCCTGGGGCAGCAAAACTCCCGACAGTTCACTTATTATCGGACGCAATTTTGATTTCTATGCCGGTGATGAATTTGCAAAACAAAAAATTGTTGCATTTTATAAACCCGACAGCGGCAACTGTTTTATGATGATTACCTGGGCGGGCATGTGTGGCGCCGTTTCAGGGATGAATGATAAAGGACTTACGATAACCATCAATGCGGCTAAATCGTATATTCCCGAACAGGTTGGTTCGCCGGTTTCCATTGTAGCACGGCACATACTTCAATACGCGTCGGATATTGATGAGGCACTGCTTATAGCAAAATCATACCGTACTTTTGTTTCTGAAACTTTTCTAATTGGATCGGCCAAAGACAATTCGGCCGCCATCATTGAAAAAACACCTTACATGACGGCTCTTTTGAAGCCTGAGAAAAATGATTTTATTATTTGTACAAACCATTTTCAAAGTAAAGAATTTTCGTGGAACGATCTGAATCAAAAAGATCTGCGCGAATCGCCTTCATTGTATCGTTACATTCGCATGCAGCAATTGATTAAAGCTTCCGGTCCGATTGATGCTACGGCTGCCGCAAAGATTTTACGCGACCAGAAAGGCATCGATGGTAAAGATATCGGAGTCGGTAATGAAAAGGCCGTAAATCAATTAATAGCGCATCATTCGGTGATATTTGAGCCCGGAAAGCAATTGGTGTGGGTTTCCACTTCTCCTTTTCAGCTTGGTGCCTATGTTTGCTATGACCTGAACAAGGTTTTTGCATCGCGACTTATCCCCGGAAAGGGCTCTTATATGCGACCTGAGCTTATGATACCGGCTGATTCTTTCGTTACGAACGGTGGCTACCACGCATTTGTACATTATAAATATCTGCGTGATGAAATGCGGTCGGCACTCCGCAACAAGGGCAGTCAGTTGCCTGACCCTGCTGCTCTGATAGCTTCTAATCCACAGTTTTATTTAGTGTATGAGCTGGCAGGCGACTATTACAAAATGCTTGGTAATAAGGATGCCGCCGCAGCCGAATATAAGAAAGCACTGCAGAAAGAAATTCCCTGGACAACCGATGCACGAACAATCGAAAACAGGCTGCGGGATTGTCGTTGAAATGCTCCTGACTTAGGTCATAATAAAGCGGTTGCCTTATATAAAACTTTATTGTAATTTTGCACTCTTAATTCCGGGCAGAATTGTAGGATGATGTTGCGGAAATAAAAACACATTAATCTCATAATATGAAGTTTAAGCTAATTTATCCCACCTGGGAAAAACTCGCGGGACAAACTATATTTAACCTGCCTCCTCACGGACCTGTAGTGATGGCTGCTGCACTTCCTTCTTATGTTGAAGTAGAATTTTCCGATGAAAATGTTGACACTTTCTCTTATGATGATGAATGTGACCTTGTTGGGATAAGCATGATGCTTACAAGCCAGGCAAAAAGAGGTTGGGAAATTGCTGACGAATTCAGACGCAGAGGCAAAAAGGTAATCTTTGGCGGTATCGCAACCATGCTTCATGCCGAAGAAACGATGGAACATGCCGACTCTATTTTTTTGGGTGAAGCCGAAGGTCGTATGGAGACTGTATTCAATGATTTCAGAAATGGCAAGCTTCAGAAAGTATACAATTTTCTTACGCAGATGCCAGACATCAACGCTATTGGTCCTGCCAGACGCAGCATTCTTAAAAAAGAATTGTATTATCACAAAGGTGTGCGCATGGTTGATTTGTTTCACGCTTCACGCGGATGCAAATACAACTGTTATCCTTGTGCCGTCGCCTATCTTGGCGGCAAACAATTCCGACCCCGTCCAATTGACCGCGTAGTTGAAGAATTGGCAACTATTGAAAACAACCGGCTTTTTATTGTCGATAACTCACTTGCTCAGGATAAACAGTGGGAACTTGACCTTTTCAAGGAAATGATTCCTTTTAAAAAGAAATGGTGCTCACATCCTATCGAAGATGATGACAAAGTTCTTGATCTTGCGGCACAGGCAGGTGCATGGTTTGTTTATCAAGCAGTATTTGATACATCCGATTACATACGTGACCGCGTAAAGCGTTATCACGACCATGGTATTGCGGTTGAAGGAACCATTTTGCTCGGAACCGATGATCATACTGAAGACGATATAAAAAGACTGATTGATTTCTTGCTTGAGATTAATCTTGATCTCGCTGAATTTACGGTTTTAACGCCCTTCCCGCATACAAAAGCGTATGATGATCTGTTGCGTCAGAACAGAATTTTCAACCATAACTGGAATGATTACAACGCGGGTAAAGTGGTGTTTCAGCCAAAGCAAATGACTCCTGACGCATTGCAGAATATGTACCAGTATGCCTGGGATACGTTTTACAAAGATGAAACCCAATCGGAAAAAATGTTTAAATTGTTCCGTCAGGTTATCATGAAAGAAATTGCCGATGGGACATATACTCCCATCAGGGAAGAGCTTTCGCAAAACAGTTTTGGAAGACAACTTAACAGAGGAACTAAAAAATAATTTGTTTTATGATCAAGAACTTCAATATAGAGTTTAATTCGAAGTACTTTGACCAGGTATATGAATACAAGGGACAATGGGATGTTCCTTCCCGTTGTGGATTAAAGATTGTCAGAAAAGAAGACCGCGATATTGTGTTTGCAACCGAGCTGTATGCCGAAAATCCCGGAACTTCTGTAACACAATGGTGCTCGCAACTGGCCGCTGCCGTGTGCAAAGATTTTGATCTAAAATGCGAACGGCTGCATTTTATTGTGCACGCACCTGATACCAAATCGAAGCTTACTTTTCTGAATGAATCGTTTTCGCTCGTGCGTTTTACTTTTGATGGCGAAAAATTTTTGAACCCACGATGGGAAACTATCACCGGTAAAGACGTTGAGGCGTTACTCTCCTGAAATTTGATGGAGATATGATGCAATTTTTTGCTTAATAAGTAGCAATATTTCGGTTTATAACCTTTCACGTTTATCAAATGGTTTTTGAATATAAACTTACAGTACGTGGCTATGAGCTTGATTCGTATAATCATGTGAACAATGCCGTGTACATGAATTATATGGAGCAAGCGCGTTGGGAAATGCTGAAAGACGTTGGTTTGCTTGATGAATTTAAAAAACGCGGGCTGTTGCTTGTTGTCACGGAGGCTCATGTTCGTTATTCTCAGGAATCAAAAGTATTTGATAAGCTGGTTGTGAAAACTACTGTTGAAGCTAAAGAGCCGTATATCATTTTTAAACATAAAATTTTTACTGAAGAAACCGGTATTAAACTAACTACTGCTGAGGTAAAATCATTGCTTATTGATGGAAATCGCGTTGCAGAAAGTATTCCGAAAGAATTTTATGAAATGTTCGGTCAGGCATCAACGGCAGATAAACCGGAGAAGGAATAATGGCAAGTCTTGAAAAGCACAAAAATACGGCTGTCTTGCGACTGGATAATCCTCCGCTGAATTTTTTAGTGCAACCTGAATTTATTGATAAGCAAACACTATCCGATTTTTTGACTGATGAATCAATAACCGGACTCATTATTGCCGGAGTTGGTCGCCATTTTTCGGCAGGTGCTGAGTTAGAAGGTTTGCTGCGGAAAGCGGCCGATTTTAATTTTCTTGAAGAAGAAATGAAGCGCGGTCGTGAATTGCTCGCATTAATTGAAAATCTTGATATTCCTGTTATTGCAGCTATCAATGGCGCCTGCTTTGGCGGAGGACTTGAAATTGCACTTTCATGCCATATTCGGTTGTGTTCGGAACGTTCGCTGTTCGCGTTTCCTGAAGTAAATCATAATTTAATGCCGGGTCTCGGCGGGACGGTGCGTTTGCCGTTTACTGCGGGAATCAGCGAAAGTATAATCATGATGCTTGGCGGTGATACCATCAATGCTGAAAAAGCTTTATCGTTAGGAATTGTTTATGCGGTGGAATCCGGTGATTCTTTGGTTGCAGCATTTGAACTTATGCGAAAGATGACTGAAGATAAACCAAAGAAAGTTATTACTTCGATAATGAGAGCGATTCATAATGCGCGCCAAATGTCATATTCAGATGCACTGGCCGCCGAAACTCAATTGTTTTGTGAGCTTGCCGTTGACGAGGCATCACGCATTGTTAAGAATCCAATAAAATAGTTTTTCTATGCGGATGTTTTCAAGACGCATCAAAATATCCGATTTTATTAGCTTTGCTGAAAACAGGCTGGATGAATATTTTACGGAATGGGAGCGAAGCACATTTAAGTTGCCGGTGAATGCAG
The DNA here is from genome assembly GCA_037133915.1 of Bacteroidota bacterium. NCBI lineage: Bacteria > Pseudomonadati > Bacteroidota > Bacteroidota bacterium. The sequence goes on along the minus strand of JBAXND010000023.1, from coordinate 42,360 downwards.
GCAGTCTGGCGGCACGATATATTCTGAAATCAATGCTGAATGAGCATGCCGGATGGACCGGTCTGTTTACGAAGATTGAAATAATCAATGATACCAATGGAAAACCAATGTTAAAAGTATTTCCTGTGAAGGCTGATAATTATGATATTGGCTGCATTGATACGGTTCAGTTTTCACTCTCGCATTCAAAAGAATTTGCGGCAGCGATGCTTGTAATTAATTGAAAAGAAACATACGATGGCGATAGAATTCAATACTGTTAAATGGGAAGATTGCGATGGCATTGGTCTGTTGCAGTTATGCCGGCCACCATCGAATGCTATGAATCGTTTGTTTTTTACTGAGCTTAGTGAACTTACTGCACATATTAAGAATTCGGGTGTGAAGGCAATTGTGATTACCGGAAGCGGGCGGCATTTTTCGTCCGGCGCTGATATTGCCAATTTGCTTGACGCCACGCTTGAAGACGTGATTACCCGTACTCAGCCTGGAAATGGACTGCCTGATTTTTTGGTTCAGAACAATCGCTCATTCTCATTTTTTGAACAACTAAAAATTCCTGTTATTGCTGCCATAAAGGGTGTTTGCCTGGGTTCCGCACTTGAGTTGGCACTATTTGCCCATTTTCGTTTTTGTGGAGAAGGTGCTCTGTTAGGACTTCCCGAAGCCACATTTAACCTGATGCCGGGCTGCGGTGCTTCACAGACCTTACCTCCATTATGCGGGAAGGCAAAGGCGATGGAATTGATACTTACTGGTGCAAACTTTTCGCCTGCCGATGCTGTTGCGTGGGGCATTGCAGATAGAATTTTCCCAAAGAAGGAATTGGTAAGCGCATCCTTAAAATTTGCTGCTGAAATTGCTGAAGGATATGAAAAAAAACTGAAACCACGGTATCTGAAAAAATATTTTCCTGATGGCGCATCTTGATATTGTACCTGTTATGATTGCAGGTTCCGGTTCTTTCCTTCCCGGGAAACCGGTACCTTTTAACGATGCAGACCTGTATCTGGGTGAAATCACCGAAGCGCCTGCCTCCGTTCAGAAATGGTTTACCCGCATCAAACCGCTGATGAAGGAGATGCTCGATATTGAGTATTATCATTATGCCATTGATCCTGAAACACGCGCCTTTACCGAGGATAATATTACCATGAGTGTAAAGGCGGCACGCAAAGCGCTGGAAGCCGCTAATATGAAGGCTTCTGAAATTGAATTCATTGCATACGGAAGTGCGCATCAGGACCAGATGCCTACTGCAACAGTGCGGATACAGGAAGCATTGCAAATTGAGCAATGCGGAGAAATCTCTATTCATGCCAACTGTACCTCGGCATACAAAGCGCTGTTGGTCGCTTATGAATTTGTTCGCACGGGTCGATATAAAACGGCGCTGGTAGTGTCATCCGGTATTTCTTCTTCAGAATTGAGAGCTGAGTATTATAATCAAAAACTGCTGCGTAAAGAAGAACTTTTCTTGCGTTATTTTTTATGCGATGGCGCAGGAGCACTTGTGTTGCGTGCTGCCGAGGAGCATGAGCACGGGCTGTTCATCGAAAACGTGATGATTGAATCTGTTGGCGGTCTGAAACCGGCGGCCATGCTGAATTCCAGACCTGCATATTATATGAATCCGGTCGACGAATATAATGGCGGACATCATCATTTGGCACAAATGTTCAACGAACAATTACGGGTGCATTTTCATGATGAGGACGGCTCCGTATTTATAAAAGGCCTGAAAAGACTGATAAATCGGTATCATGTTGATCCTTCAAAAATAAAATATTTCCAGGTGAATTTTCCTTCGAAGCACATTTCTGAACTTATCATTGACGAATGTGCTGAGCTTGGAATTGACAAGGAGATGCTTTATTCACCAATGTCAACGATGGGTTACGTGGGACCTCCCATGGTGTTTATTTGTCTCGATAAAATTCTTAGAGAAGAAGCACTTATTCCCGGCAATCTTGTGGTAAGCTTTGTAACTGAAGTCAGCAAGTTCATGCAGGCAGGTTTTACGCTTGAATGCCGCTAAATACGCTCTGCCATTTATCAGCAGGAATTAAAATAGAAAATGTGTAACTTTGTAGCTTGTGCGGCTGTTTTGGTTGCTGTGCTGAAATATTGTTTTCTGTTGAAATATGGCACAATCCGACAATAAAAAATATAAATTATTACTCATTAATCCGAAGCAGAAATATGTGAATTTCTACGCGCAGACTGAGTTGGCACGTATACTCAGGAAAAAGAAATTCATGATACCACTCTCACTTCCGCTAATAGCGGCACTTACACCGTCTCATTTTGATATCAGTATTGTTGATGAGGAAATGGAATCAATTCCTGACGGTGACCTTCCCGATATTGTCGGTATAACTACACTTGCATCTACCGCCCGTCGTACCTACGAAATTTGTGATTTCTATCGTTCAAAGGGAGTGCCGGTGGTGGTTGGCGGACCGTACGTGTCATTTCTTCCGGATGAAGCATTGCAACACGCAACCTCCGTGATTTCAGGCGAAGCCGAAGGTATATGGCAGCAATGTCTTGCTGATTTTGAAAGCGGTGAACTAAAACCGTTGTATCGTAATTCTGAGTACTGCAGCTATAAAACGTCGCCGGCTCCGCGCTGGGATTTGGTTGATACACATAATATTTTTCAGCTTGGAGTTCAGGTTTCGCGCGGTTGTCCTTATAAATGCGAGTTCTGTGTGGTTACAAAAATGTTTGGGCATAAAATGCGTTACCGCGAACTCGACGATGTTATGAAAGAGCTGGAATCATTGCCCTTACGTCGCGTTTTTTTTATCGATGATAATTTTACGGTGAATAAGAAATACATACGCGAACTCTGCGAGCGCATTATTCCGCTTGACTTTTCATGGGCATGCATGGCAAGTATAGAGATTGCCGATGACCGTGAATTGCTTGATTTGATGGCTCGTGCTGGCTGTTTCAATATACTGATAGGTTTTGAGTCACTTAACCCTGAAAGCCTTGCCGAGACTCATAAAAAGCATAACCATTCGGCAACCGGCTATAACGAAGCGGTTCGAAAAATTCATGAAGCCGGCATTCATATCACGGCCTCTTTTGCTGTAGGTTTTGACAATGATACGCTGGATGAATTTGACAATATTCTTGAATTTACTACAGCAACAGGACTTTCGTACCTGAACATGAACCTGCTTGGGGCTCCTCCGGGCTCTGAACTTTTCTACCGGCTTGAGGAAGAAGGTCGATGGTTCAACATTCCGGCCGATTACCGCAGTGGACTTTTTCCGTGTATTCATTACATGAATGTTTCTCAAAAAGATTTATTCATGAAGTATATCGATACGGCTGAAGCTGCCTATTCATGGAAGGTGGTTTCGGAAAAAATTCCGTTGCTGTTTGGCAATGGGAAATTTTTGAGACCTTATGGTGGCGAACAGCTGAGCGTGGGAATACGCTTCAGATTTATACGTATTTTATTTGGTGAATTGTTGTTTACTTTAAATAAGTATAAACGCAGAGCCCTGTGGCGCACCATACAGTTAATGGCACAGAATAAACTGGCGAAAGACAAAGGATTCAGCTATTTGCTGTCGATGATGAGTTATAACCGGCACATAAAAAGTATTCGAAATAATATGGCCGAATACCTTGGTATCATTGATAAATATGATAAAGGTCCCTGGGCTGAAATGACTGAGCAAGAGCGCAGAACCGGCTGAAAAAAATATTATGTTGAGCGATAAAGAAAATATTCGACCTAAAAAGTACCTGCTGTATCTTATCAATCCGAAGCAGAAGTACGTGAATTATTACGGGCAAACGGAACTCAGCAAATTGCTGGGTGTTAAAAAGTTTATGATTCCGTTATCGATTCCGATGGTGGCATCGCTCACCCCCGATAATTATGATATTCGCATTATTGATGAAGATTACCAGAAGCTACCTGCCGTGCGACCTGATATTGTCGGTATTTCTTCATTGGCATCGACTATAAACCGTTCATACGCCCTTGCTGATCACTATCGTTCCATTGGAGTGAAAGTTGTACTTGGCGGTCCTTATGTTTCATTTAAAACAGAAGAAGCGCTGCTTCATGCTGACAGTATTATTGTTGGTGAAGCTGAAGGTCTCTGGGAGAAATGCCTTGCTGATTTTGAAAATGGCAGCATGCACGCTATTTATCGCACGGATGAATACATCCGCTTTGATAAAATTAAACCGCCCCGTTGGGAGCTGATTGATAAAAAGAATTTTTTCCAGGTTGGCGTGCAGGTGTCTCGCGGATGCCCGTACAACTGCGAGTTTTGTTTGGTTACCCAGCTTTTCGGACGCAAAATGAGATATCGCGAAATCGATAATGTGATCGCCGAAATAGAATCATTGCCTGTTAAAAAGTTATTATTTGTCGACGATAATCTTACCGTTAATAAGCGTTACGCTCGGGAATTGATGGCAAGGCTTAAACCCCTGAAGATTTCGTGGGGGTGCATGAGCAGCATCGAAATTGCCAATGATACGGAGCTGTTAAAGGAAATGGCTGAGGCAGGATGTTTCAATATTCTTATCGGATTTGAATCACTGAATGTTGAAAGTCTCAATGAAACACATAAAGACCAGAATAAATCGGCATCCGTGTATCGCGATGCAATTCAGAAAATACATGCTGCAGGTCTTCACATCACGGCTTCTTTTGTAATCGGGTTTGATAACGATACTGTTGATGAATTTGATCGTATTTATCGTTTTACACAGGAAACAGGACTGACTTACATTAACTTTAATATACTGGGCGCACCTCCGGGAACTGAACTGTATTACCGTTTGAAAAAGGAAGGACGCATTTACGATATAGACCCTGAAATGATCAGTGGGTTATTTCCGTGTATGCACTATAATAAAATGTCGCAAACCGAGCTGTTCGACAATTATATTGCAACGCTGGAAAAGATGTACAGCTATAAATCACTTCACGAAAAGGCTGTTGTATTGTTTGGCAATGGCAGTTTTCAGAAAGCGTACAATGATGGCTCACCGTCGTTCGGGTTTAAGGCTAAACTGGTTTTTTGGCTACTGAAGGAATATATTTTTACCACAGATGCTGATAAACGACAGCTCTTTCGATATATCATTTCACTGATACGCGGGAAGAAAGTTGTGATTGATATGGGCCTCTCGTTTTTAATATCGATGATCAGCTACAACAGGCATATTGCGAAGCTGCGAGCAAATATTAATCATTACAGACAGCTCATCAGCAAATATGATTTAGGCCCCTGGGAAAAACTGGAGCAGAAGCCTGTGCCGCACGATTAGCTTTTAACTGCCATATTGCGGATGCCGCGCTGCTGCCATCATTACAATGCTGCTGCAAAAGATTCCATAATCGTAACCTGCAATTTCTGCAGCGGCGGCCATACTTGCTTCGTGGCTAAGGTCGGCATTCGGGTTGATGTCAAGGACATGAAATTCTGTTCCCCGCAAACGCAGGTCGAGGCGTGCATAATCGCGACAGCCGAAAGCTGTATATGTTTCTGTAACTACGCGTTCAAGTTCTTTATACAGGGTATCATCGAGAGGTGCCGGAAGCAATGTTTCAATTTTTGTATAGTGCTCGGAACCGGGTTTATGCTTGGCTTCGTAGGTACACAGGCGGTCATGAAAATCGCTGAATGCAGAAAAATCCATCTCTGCAGGTGGCAGCATTTCGGGCTTTTCATTCCCCCAAACAGTAACGTGAAATTCCCGACCGTCAATAAATTCCTCTACAAGTGCCGGCTGATGAAGGCTTTCAATAGAAGCGCGAATGGCTGCTTTTAATTCTTCTGCATTTGCAGCAACCGATTTTGAGCTGATGCCCATACTGCAATGTTCGTTGGATGGCTTAACGATACATGGATAGCTGTTCCAATCGCCGATATCATCACTTTCAAATACTTGGTAGGCAGGAGTGGGGATACCACGTGGAATAAGGAATTCTTTAACAGCTTCTTTATCGCCCGAAAGATCTAATACTTCAGGGACTGAGCCGGTATAAGTGAATCCCATATCTTCGAGAATCTGCGCTGCAACACCTTCGCTGTGCGGCATTCCGGGGATGTCTTCGCAGAGATTCATTACAACATGCGTTGCAGTGTCAATGTTCTCTAATGCGTCCACAAAACCAAGGTCGCGAACCTGTACTACAATAACTTCATGACCCTGTGCGCGAAGTCCGTCACTGATAACATCACCACTGGTCAGCACTTCGTTTTTATCTACTTCGTCCCAACTTTCATCAATATTGTATAACAGTACTACAGGCACTGCTGTTGTCTTTCCTGACGTGTCCATAAAAAATATTTTATTCAAAAATACCATTTATAATTCAGAATTTGGCATTTCTTTTTGTGTGGTCTATGAGGCGATTATTTTCTTTCATTTACTGGTCATGTTTTCATAATTTTACATTGTAATAAATAGAAGCAATGGATTTTCGTTCACCTGATTTTAACCTGTCGAATTCAGATTTTGATCATGCAAGCCGCTTGCACGGCGTTATGCATACATACCGAGTTATGTGTCACGTTTTAGTTTTGGGAAAACTGGAACAATTAGGACGTACCGCAATACTATCTTTTTGTGCTGCTTATATTCATGATTTATCGCGCCGGCATGATGGAATCTGTTTGAAGCATGGACCACGTGCGGCTTCCGAGAAGCTTCCGTTGTATGAAGAAATGTTTGTGCGGCACGGAATCAGGAAGGAAGAAATTGTCGGTATTGCGCAAGCTGTGGCTGCTCATTCTCAAAAAAACGAAGTTCCGGCTGACAATGTGTGGTATAAAGAATGCATCCTCTTAAAAGATGCGGATGCGCTGGACAGGTTGCGCTTAGGCTCATACAGGCTTGATCCGAAATATCTGCGTTTGCAGAAGTCGCATACCTTGCTTGATTTTGCGCAGGACCTACTGGATACTACTAAAGAAGTTAAAATTCTGAAATTCTCTGAAGTGCTTGATATTGCCGAAATGAAATTAGGTTTTTCTATTTCGCAATAAGCAGCATTACATTTTCAACGTGTTGCGTATGGGGAAACATATCCACCGGTTGCACTTTTTCAATCGTATAAAAATCCTGCATCAGAGCAACATCGCGTGCCTGTGTTGCTGGATTGCAACTTACGTAAACAACACGACGCGGTCGTATTCTGATTATCTGATCCACCACATCTTTGTGCATTCCTGCACGCGGCGGGTCGGTAATGATAATATCGGGACTGCCATATTCATTCACAAAAGTTTCGTTCAGCGTTTTGGCGATATCGCCGGCAATGAACAGCGCATTTGTGATATTATTAGCCGCAGCATTTTCTTTTGCATCTGTAATTGCTGATTCAATGTATTCAATGCCTACGACTTTGTTGGCCTGCCGTGCAACAAAATTCGCGATGGTTCCCGTGCCTGTATAAAGGTCATAAATAACATCCTCAGGCCCGGCCTGAGCAAATTCACGAACGATTTTATATAGCTGATAAGCCTGTGTCGGGTTTGTCTGGAAGAACGAAAGCGGACCAATGCGGAATGCAAGGTCTTCCATAGTCTCTGTCATTACAGGAGAGCCATGATACAGAATCGCGAGCTGGTCGCTGATGGTGTCGTTTCTTTTGGTGTTGATGATGTAAAAAAGAGAGGTGATTTCAGGAAAGTTTGCCACAATATAGTCGAGAAATTGTACGCGTTCTTCTTCGTCTTCAAATCCAAAAACGGCAATTATCATCACTTCGCCGCTTAGACCGGTGCGTATTACCAGATTGCGCAAAAAGCCTTGCTGCTGTCTGGCATCATAAAACGCCAAGCCTTTTTTAATGGAATATTCGCGCAGGCTGTTCCGTAATTTATTCGAAGGTTCATCCTGCAGATAACAGAAATCAATATCCAGAACGCGGTCGAAATGCTGCGGCAGGTGAAAGCCAAGAGCATTCATGTTGCGGTCTTCCGTGGGCGTTTTCATGTCTTCGTCTGTGAGCCACCGTCCACGTGAAAAGGTATATTCCAGTTTGTTGCGATAAAATGTGGTGCGTTCTGAACCAAGTATTGGCAGCATTTCACCGACTTCAAATTTGCCGATACGCTGAATGCTGTCGGTCACTTGTTTTTGCTTAAAAAATAGCTGATGTTCGTACTTCAGATTTTGCCACTTGCAACCCCCGCACAATCCGAAATGTGAGCAGAATGGCACTTCGCGCATTGTCGATGCCTTTTTCAGGGCATGCATTTTTCCTTCAATAAATGATTTTTTTTTGCGCGTAACGAGCACATCAACAACATCGCCGGGAACGGCGTTTTTAACGAATACAATTTTTTCACCATAACGTCCCACGGCAACACCTTCAGCGCCTGCATCAAATATCTCAATATCTTCCAGAATAACTTTTTCGATTTTTCTCATGAGGGCAAAGGTAGTTATTTACCAGCTTCTGCCACCACCACCACCGAAACCACCTCCTGTATAACCTCCACCACCAAAGGCACTGCCGCTAAAAGAAGAGTGACTGCTCAAGCCGCTTTGCCCGGAATAACCGTATCTCGATGATTGCGCATAATGGTAATTCAGGCTGTGATCGAGGCTGTGCATGCTGAGAATGACAGCATTTACAAAGATGCCTGTATCAAAGTGAGGGTGTTGCCCGCTATACCATGTTGGAGGCGATGTTATCAGCGGTTTAAATTTTGCTGCCCATTGCTTTCCAAGCCCCAGAACAATTGCATAGGCCACGGTTTCATCAAAGTAGGCGGGGTTTTCACTGAGCAGTTCTTTGAGTCTTGATACTTCTGATTTTTCGATAAACTCTCTGAATCCCTTGAGCTGTGTGTACTTTTCAGCGCCGAAGTGTCCGCGTTTGGGCATGATATTGCCAAATACAAGCAGCATCACAAATAGGGAAATGAAACAGAAAAATATCTGAGCGAAGTTATTGTCGGCATTGAGCAAAACGAAAAGCCCTGTTGCGAATTCTGCCCAGGCTGTGATTCTCAAAGCAAGGCTGAACCCACGCGTACCGGGAACATAGAATTTTTTATACCTGCCATATTCATCAAGCTCTCTGTTAGCTTTAATCATGTGACAATAAAAATTATTTTTAAGATTTGAAATCAGAACGCTTGTTCGGTTATGAAACAATGCAGAGAAAATAGTGTGTTCGAAACTCCGGGCGCTTTCGGGAAGGTCGCGCAATCGGGAGAGTTCGTAATCGTTTTCCTTACCGATTCCTGTTGCAATTTCTCTAATTGTTAGATAGCCGTTTCCCGCCCAATAATAGATAAGTGCAACCAGATCGCGACGATGGAGTTTGTTATCCCACAGGAATCCTGCTTCGGCAGGTGTAATATCGGCGGGCGGGCGGTACTGAACAATCAAATTATTTTTTCTGTCTCTGCCGGTGTAATACCATATTATGTAGAGTATGAAAAAGAAAAGCAACGGCAACAGCAGGAAGAAATTGTTTTTGAAGAGTAATTGTAAATAAAGAAAGAAACTGTTTTTCGTTAGAAATGCTTTTGGAAATGTAAGTTTAAGAACAATAGTTTGCCCTGATTTGAGACCGTGAGTGAGTTGTCCGTGTATTTCATTTCCATTAATGATTAATGGTATCGATTCGCAAATCAAATCAGTACCTTGTATGCAGGCTTCACACGAAACAGGCTCGAGTCCTTTCACTTTTGGCAAATGAACAGCGATCCGGCCTGCAGCAATTGGTTCATCGAACAGCCCAGTAAGTGGAAAATTAATAATGTAATTGGAGCCGAAGCTTTGCAAAATTGAAAATATCCGATATTCATTACTGAAAACCGAGTCGGGAAGGAGTGAAGGAGCCGGTCGCCAGATAACGCTTTTTGAAAACTTGTTCCAGTCGGGCAAAATGCTGACATTATTGCCTGAAGCGTGGTCGTCCATTAAAATTGCCTTGTAAATATTGCCCATCATACTCCAGCGTGGAAGCGAGTAATTGATGCCTGTATAGTTTTTAAGATCATGAGGAAACACAGAACGAACCTGTGTACTGAATACGTTGGTTTCATTTTCCGGATCAGTAAATTTAACCGTATAAATGTGCTGCATTTTAACGACACCGTTTGGTTCAACGGTAAGATCTGTACTGAAATTTCGTATCACAAAGTTTCGTGCAAAAATATCATAAGGAATAGTGGATTCGGTGAAGGCTGATTCCTTAAAAGCCGCTTTGAGCGTGATGCTGCTATTGTTTATTATAGCCGATGGATAGGTTCCTGAATAAGTATTGGTGCCTTTGTTCTTTTGAATCGCAATGAAAACAGGTTGTGTGGCGTTGCTGTAGAAATTAATAATTTCTTTATGAACCTTCATGTAGGAATCGGCATTCAGTTCAAAATTTAATTGTGTACACGGTTCATTCATGGTTCCCGGAAAAATGTCCCATTGGAGTTGTGCTACGCCGCTGTTGAAGCGGAAAGCGCCCCATGCTTTATAGCTAATTGTAAACTCAAGCTTCCCATTGAAGCTGCCCTCACTCTTTTTTATAGTGATGTATTTGTTTCGTCCGAACCCGGATGAGGAAAATGTTGTTTTTGTTCTGTTTATTGATGATTCCGATGCGGTAATATTTGTGAGAACAACGTCTTGATAGTCCTGCGGAAGTATTTCATATTCATCCGGACGCTTAAACTTTCGTGTAAAACTGTTGCAGGGACGCGTAAATTCGACTTCATATCGTTCTTCAACATTGAGTGATGCATCCGGTTGAACACGCATTACCGAAGTGCATTTTCGTATGATGAAATTATGCGCATACGCTTCAAGCGGGATTTCTGTTGTGGTGAAATATTTTTTTGGCAAGCGCACAGCTACTGTTATTCCGTGAAATGGAAGCAGGGATGCATTGCTTTGACCTGAAACTATGTTAGAGGAGGCGGTTAATTGCAAGGCCTTGCAGGTGGAACCGGCTTTTCCGGTGAACCCAATAACATCGTCTGCACTGAGTTTTATGCTTTTTGCACATGCGATGCTGAATGATGCTTTGTTAATTTTACAGCCCCAGTCAGGTCCAATAATATTCCAATAGAACTCGTTATGGTCGCTGAACTCGTTGATAGCGCCCCAAACCGTATAATGTATCGTGTAAAGTTTTTCGCCGCTGATTTTTTTATTTTCTGATCCTGTTTTTATACTGGTGATTCCGTTTTCTTCAGTAACAGTGAATTCATTGTCATCCACGCTGATATTGCGCACAACAATATCGTAGTATCCTGAATTATTCGTGCTCTGGGCATTGTCGAATGCTCCCGTTTCATTTTGTTTGTAATGGCTCGGGATATCTCTTATAATGCCTCGGCTTGCTTCGTTAAAATTCACAAGTATTGATTCTGTAACATCAAAAGATCCATTGGTATTGATGGCTATATTTACATCATAATTCCTGATATCAAAGGTTTCGGCCGATGAAATTACGGCGCGGCTCAACAGTAACAGAAATACTATGATGATTCTTTTCATATTTTTTTCTGAATTTGTTTAATTCAATTTTACCCTGATTACTTCTTTTTCCAAAGGTTCTGTCTCGAAGAATTCAGCAGTTTTAAAACCGTAAATACCTGCAAATACAAGTCCTGGAAAGGATTGCACAGCCGTATTATTATCGCGCACTACGGCATTGTAGTACCGTCGGGCCATCTGCAGCGTGTCTTCAATTTCTACCAGATTTTCTTGTAGTTTAATGAAGTTTTCATTTGCCAGCAAGTTCGGGTAATTCTCCACAACAGCGAACAGATTGCGCAATTGACCCGTCAACAGCGTATTTGCTTGTGCTGATTCATTGATGTTGCCGGGCGCAAGTGCCATTGACCTTGTACTGCTTATGTTTTCGAACAGCGTTTTTTCATGGGTTGCATATCCTTTTACAACCTCCACTAAATTCGGAACCAGGTCGAAGCGCCGTTTCAGCTGAACGTCGATATCACTCCACGCGCTTTTTATATTGTTTCTGAATTTCGTAAATTTATTGAAATACAGCACCGCAATTATTACCAGCAATGCCAATGCTCCGCAAACAATTCCTGTTATCATTATTTCTTATTTTTGAACTATAAACTTAAATGTGCCTGAAGTGCCTCCAGTGATGAAAGTTTTCATCAACAATTTTTCAAATTTTCAATTTATTCTTTGTGACATTTGTAAATTCTCAAATTGCCTAATTTTCAAATTAATCTTTTTATTTCCTCCACGTTTCAACAGCAGTATACCATGTGTCTTTATATTCTGCCGATCGCTCCAGACTATAATCATTATCTGAAAACTGGTTGTTTACTTTGTTAAATGTAAAGGTAGTAGAAAGTATGTTCCTGTCTTCACCGTAAACCCAGGTTTCTTGTGTTGCCGATTTATACAAAGCCTGCGGTGGTCCGAACACTATATAAATCATGCCACGGTCCGATTTCCACCCTTCAAGATAGGATGTGAAATATTTGTTTGCATCCTGAACTCTGTTATAATAGCGGACAATCATTTCCTTTGCCCGTTCTACGGTTCCTGCCTTGTCAAGCCAGAATTCGTCAACCGCATGCTTAGCATTCTTCATCATTTTAAGGTCGTTAAACTCATTTTTGGTTGAGATGTACCGCACAGGCGCCAGCATCTGTTCAGCCGTAGTTACCTTCGGAAAACCTTCGTAGAAAGTAAACAGCGTCAGTCCTTCTTTCTGAGTTGTATCGGATTGGAAATGATAAATACTGTTACTTTTTAATCGAAGTAATGTGCTTGTTCCGTTTTCCAAATCAATTAAAAATGCTGAATCAGGTTTCAGGCTATAAGCAAGCTCCCTGTTTTCTAAAAATGGTGGAAGAGCAATCGGATAATCACTTCGGTAATAGCGGACACACAATCGAAACAGATTTTTATTATTTGTTGTAACGGAAATATCTTGCCCGGGTTGCAGAACCTCTTGGTTAATTAAAGCTCCGGTTGCCGATCGAATACAGAAATTTTGACGGCTATGCGGATCATCACGCAATAATACAATGCCGGTTTCAATTTCGCTTTTTTTATTCAGGTCGGTAATTGTAAGATTAAGCGTGTATTTCTTGCTACGTAAGCCGCCAATATCGAAACTGTCTAAAATATCTGCAGTTTTATTGAAGAATAAAGTGTCAGAATATTCAAAGGTTCCGCTGTCCTGAAGGTTATTCGGTTCATCAAAAGGATGCAGCTCATAATGTGCTCTGTAATGTGCCGCGAATGTGGTGCCGGAAGTTTTTTTGATGTATAATAGCGAGCCCGTATTTATTGTGAAAAATATCCTGCTGCAGCTGTCATTGATGTGATAAACGCCGGTAATCGGGGCAGAAAAACTCGATTGGTGATTGTAGGTAATTGATTTGGTAAGGCTACGGTAAGGCGCCTTGCTGTTGCATGATATCAGCATAATGGCCAGAAGCGTTGTGGCGCATAAAAAATGCAAATCAATTTTCTTCATGCTCATTTTGTTCGTCATCAGCCAGCTTGAATTTTTCAGGCAGGTTTTTTTTGGTAGTTACGCCCAGTTCTTTTAAAAATGTTGCCTTGCTTATAAGATTACCTCGACCGGTGCTAAGCTTGCTGAGCGCATTCGACCAGGTATCTCTGGCGCCGTCAATTCCTTTTCCCACCTTTTCCATATCTTCAACAAAACCTACAAATTTATCGAGCATTTCGCCGCTTCTGCGTGCAATTTCCTGAGCATTTCGTGCGTGGTATTCCTGTTTCCACATTGATTCTATGGTTCGCAGCGTGGCAAGCAGTGTTGAAGGGCTGACCATAACCACTTTATTATCCCATGCGTAGTTAAATAATTCCTGATCGGCCTGAATGGCCATGCTGAATGATGATTCAATAGCTACAAACAGCAGAACAAAATCAGGTGTATTTAAATCGGGAGACGTGTGGTAGTGCTTCTCGGAAAGTCCGCGTATGTGCGTTTTAATGGAGAGTAAATGCTCTTTCATAAACTGCGCCCGGTCTTCATCGGTTATGGCATTCACATATTTTTCATAAGCAACGAGCGAAACTTTTGAGTCAACAATCAGATGTTTTTTGTCGGGAAGAAATACTACCACATCGGGTTGTATGCGGCTGCCTTCCGCATTGGTCGTGCTTACCTGCATTTCATACTCGCGACCCCGGCTCAACCCCGAACGCTCCAGAACGCGCTCAAGCACCATCTCGCCCCAGTTTCCCTGTTTCTTCACATCGCCTTTCAATGCCCGCGTTAGGTTATGTGCTTCTTCGCTGATACGGTTGTTCAGTTCATACAGTTTTTTCAACTCTGCCTTTAAATCGGTTTGGTCCTTCAATCCTTTTTCATAGGTGTCTGATACCATCTTTTCAAATGTTCCCAGCTTTTCCTTCAAAGGTTTAAGCAACTCATCAATATTTTTCTGGTTCGACGCGGTAAATTCAAGGGTATTTTGTTTCAGAATTTTATTGGCAAGATTTTCAAATTCAGTAATGAGCTTTTTCTGCACATCTTCCATTTCCGATTTTTGAAGCATAATTTTTTCGTTGAGGGAAGCCTTTTCCGCTTCAATCCGCGACAGCGATGCGTTCAGCACTGAATTCTTTTCACGTTCGGCAGCCAATTGCATTTCTTGTTCCGACGATGTTTTTTCCAACTGCCCCAGGCGATCCTGCGCGATACTTTTTTGCTTGTCCATTTCTGCCAGTGCTGAACGGCTTTCAGTATCCAGATTTTCTTTTTCCTTTTTCAGTAATTCGATATTTTTTCTGCTGATAATATAAATCACAGCTCCACCAATCGAAAATCCGGCTGCTACACTTATCAGTATATACACAAGAGTCATCGCGAGTATTATTTATATGGGTAAAGATAGTAATATTCCATCGTGGAATGAATACCGTAAGACCAATAATCTCTAAGATTTTTTTCTTAACGTAATGATTGTGACTTCAGGTGGTACACCAATACGACCGGCAAATCCAATGAAGCCAAAGCCCGGATTTACATACAAATACTGCATCCCCGATTCATACAGACCCAGATATTCTTTGTACTTCAGGAAAATCGGGCTCCAGCGAATATTGCCATAATCAAAACCAATCTGAAATGCATGCGTATGGCCTGATAAAGTCAGCGCTACCTTCGTTTTTGAAACCACCTCTGCGTCCCAGTGTGATGGATCATGCGAAAGCAATATTGTAAAGGCATTCGGACTGATACCCGTTAACGCCTGATTTAGGTTACCGTATTTTTTAAAAGGAGGAAGACCCCAGTTATCAACTCCAGCAAGTACAATTGAATCACTGTTTTTATGCAATACGGCATGGGCGTTGCGAAGTACGGTGAATCCCATTGCAGTTTCAATAGTTGCCACGGCATCGGTCCGTGAATGCTGACCTTCCAGTGTATCCCATTTCATGTAGTCGCCCATATCGTGATTTCCCAAAACGGCATATTTTCCGTAAGCAGGCTTGAGATTTTTAAACAAATCCACATAGTGGCTGGCTTCATCAGACACGACATTTACCATGTCGCCCGTCATTAATATCACATCGGGTTTTTGTTCATTCAAAAGGGATATTCCTTTTTCAACACTTTGCTGATAATAGAAACTCCCTAAATGAACATCTGAAATTTGGGCAATTCTGAATCCGTCGAATGCAGCCGGCAGATTGCTGTACGTAATGCTTACCTCTTTTACCCTGAAATTTGTCGTGCCTTTGGTTATTCCATATAGTGTGAAAAAAAAGAATACGACACCGGTCAATATGCCGAAATAGCTTAATAATCTGTATCTGCGCATAAAAATGGTAAATTTTGTGCGCTGATTTTTTTCAAATATTTTAAGAAGGAGAAAAATGGTGATATGGAGCAAATCGTCCACAAGAACAAAAAATGCGCTGATTAATTTAGGAAGGTACAATAAAACAAAAATGGCAAATACAACGAAATAACTGCGGTATTTCACAAAGTCGTTGCCCGGAATTCCTATTATGCAAGCATGGATAATAAAATATAGTACAAATGCCAAGCTGATTGCCCAGTATATAAAGCTGAACTTTCTAAGACTGCTGCTGCCGCGATGAAAAAATGTTCGTCTGCACCCTGAATAAACTAATAAATCCGAGAGGATAAGCATCAGCAGAAGCGATAAAAAACGGATAATCATAGGGAGGTGCATAAGCTGTTTGCAGGTAAAAAAAAAGCTGCCGCCTGTTGGCAACAGCTCTTTTATGAAAATTAAAAACCTTATTTATCCAGAACAATTTTACGCGTAATCGCATTTCCTGCATTAATAACTTTTACAAGGTATATGCCATTGCCTGAATTGCTCAAATCGAGTTTGATGTTGTTCTGACCGTTACCTAATGAATGCTTTTCATTATAAATATCCTGCCCAAACAGATTGGAAACAATAACCGTGATTTCTTGCTCCAGATTGCTGTTTACCTGAATATAAACCATGCCGCTTTTCGAGGGATTCGGATAGATGCTGATATTATTAAGACTAACCGAATTATGGCTGATGCCTGCGCCTCCATTGGTTTCAAATGACCTGCCTGCGCACCATGATGTCGTATCGGTGGTATGGATTGCACGTACCCTCCAGTAATAAGTGGTATGAGGCAGCAGTTCGGTTGTAATTATATAATGTACGGTAGTGTCTGTAGTATGAAATATTTGCGGATTACTGTACACCATTGAAGTGTCAAGCTGAATTTCAAAATTGTCTGCACCTGCAACGCTCCATTTTAATTCAGGCAATGTACTTACTCCGGTGGCCAGATTGGCGGGAAGTAACATTGTTACACAGTCGAGTGTTTTGAATTTACGTACAGCACTCCACACTGAGGTTCCCCATACATTGGTACCACGAACCCTGAAATAATACTGGGTGTTGAAGGCAAGGTCTTCTTTTGTTGTCACTAATGTATCTATTGTTCCGTTGAAATAAATATGCGTGCTGTCAACATTGTAAATCACTTCTGACGCAAATGCGGAATCTGTTGCAATACTTACTTGATAATCTTTCGCACCATTGTATTTCCATTGGATTGCAACGTTCGAAAAGGTATTCACGGTATCGTTTGCAGGCTTTTTCAGATATACGGTATCGATAGTCCAAACATGAAGAATATTGCCCCATCCCGATGTATCAGCTGCATCTTTTGCACGCATCCTCATAAAATAGAACCTGCCGAATTTCAGGGCATTTGTATTCCCTTTAATTTCAGTGCCTACGAATGACTGTGTCATATGCAACGGGCTGTCAAAGGTGTTTACGGTATCAGCTTCATATTCATAGGTAGATACACCGGCAATCGAAGTCCACTGAATGGGAAGTGTGGTAAAACGATTGTGTGTGCTGTCAACGGGCTTTACCATTGTGACCTTGTCTGTGGTGGTAAATTTGAAAGTTGCCGACCATGCCGATGAATCGCTTACACCATAAGCTTTCACCCTCCATGAATAAACGGTACCAAAAAATAAATCATTGATGGTTGTGGCTGTAACCGCGCACAGTATTACGCTTGCATTCGTAAACGAAGTATCTGAAGTGTATTCAACTTTATAACTGATGGCACCCGGAACTGCATTCCAGTCTAATAATAATGAAACTGCTGCGCCTCCGGCGTTATTGGCGGGAGATACAAGAGTTGGAGCATAAATATTGGTAGCTGAAAATGCCACTGCCGACAAAATAGTTAACGCCAGTGTGAGTAATTTTTTTCTCATTTCTTTTTCAATTTATGATTGATTCCTGTCTGATTATTTTTAATGAAAAGAGCCGACAAGCCTTACCCGCGGCTCTTTTCAAAATATGCTTTTATGTATTATCTTGTTACAATCATTTTCGCGGTTTTCCGTTCGCTTCCGCTTACAATTCCTACAATGTAAGTGCCTCTGCTTAGCCCGCTGACATCAATGCTTGATGTGTGGTTTCCCTTAGCTGAAGTGCCGATTTTTGCTGATTTTACTACTTTTCCGGTGATGTCATAAACATCAATGCTTACATCGCCGGTTTTAGTGAGTGTGTATGCAATGTTGGCTGTTTCCGAAACAGGATTGGGATAAATACTGATTGTTGACGAAATATTAGCGGCAACATTCGTATTCGGGTCTATACCCAAATAGTTGGTGCTTTCAAAAAAGCCTCTTCCGTGTGTTCCCAGATATATAGCACCATAATTGGTTATGCCGGGTATCTGATACACCTGCTGTCTGATCATGAACACCGGTACTTTGTCCATACCTGCATTTTCTTCTGTCCACTCTATCTGGGCAGGGCCGGCCAAAATATTGTCGGTTGCATATATTCCATACTCAGTTCCCAAAAGAACCCTGTTCGGATTGCCCATTTCTATTATGCAAGAGTAGATTGGCATTTTCGGCAATTTCTTTCCTGTCGTAGTTCCTTGTTTTGACGAGAACGTCGGTGAGGAAGCAAGTGCATCTCCGGAGAAATAAATGTAATCATCATTGCCATAATTTCCCAGTGTAACTACAAGCCTGTTTGCATCATTCGGGTCAACACCAATTGAAGTAACGGCCTGACCGCTGAAACTCTTGATAACTTTCTGCTCAAGCACACAATAAGGGCTGTTGTATGTTGCGCTTAATGAATCATTGGCAATAAGCAGATTCGATATTCTGTATACCTGACCATTGGTCATTCCGGCAAAAAGGTAATTGCCGTCTTTAGAGATGGTGATGGTTTGTGCATTTGCAATGCTGCTGATTTTATACCATTTTGGAACCACGGCAAAATTCAGAGGCTCACGTGTCATCCAAATACCACTTGCCAAACAAATAAAATATTTACTTGTAACCGGATCCTGAATCTTTACAGAGTCGCCTATTCCTAAATTATCTTCCATAATATGCATGAAAGGGAAAAGAGCATTGTGCGATTTGGCAATAATGGTGTCGCCTGCTGTAAGGTTGGTGGTTGCTTTATACAATATAGAATCCGTGTTGTAAATGTCTGCTACGCTTTCCCATAAAACCAATGGAGTAACAAATGGAGCATAACCGAAATCGCCGGGGGCCGGGGTGGCAGGTGATAGCATTGCTGCACTAAAAAATTCGGGTTTGCCGTCTGTTGTTGAAGCCACTTTATAGGAGGCAGCTTTATCTGGTGAACGCCATGCTGAAGCACATTGGGCTGTTCCAAAGAATGCATCGGGGTTGATATATGAAAATGCAGCCCATCCGCCATCACCGCCAAAAAGAACGTCGGCAGCTTTGGGGTCAATTCCTGTGCGGCTGACGTAAGGGCAACTGTTGTCCTGAGTTCCTCCCATTACGGCTCCCTGATTTGACATCGCAACTGCATAAAATTGTGTTACGCTGTAATTCTTGTTAATATGTGCAAAAGTGCCGCCGCCATCTATTGTTTTTGCAATACCACCGTCGCATCCAATATAATAGATGTTGGGATTCGTGCGGTCAAAAGTAATGCAGTGGAGGTCAACATGAAGTTCATAAGATGCTGATATTTGAGTAAAATTACCACCGTTGAACCATTCCCAAAGGTCAATGCCACCAACAATAACGTGGTTAGGGTTATTCGGGAATACGCCAATAACATTGTCGTAATCGCCCTGATTATTATCGCCAAAAACATTAAACGCTGGACCTCCCGGAGGGCCAATGAGTGTCCACGTGAGACCTTTGTCTGTTGATCTGAAAACGCCTACCAATGCACCGGTACCACTTGCAGAACATGCATAAATGTAATTCGGATTGGATGGGGCAACAGCAACTTCTGTTCTGTCTATTCCGGAAGCAGGGTTTCTGTCAAAAAATGTATGAGGATTGCCGTTACCGGTTCCTCCTTCAGAAACCATAACGTCTGTGCCGATATTTACAACTACAGTTCCGTCAGAACCAACTGACAGGCTTCTTACAGCGCGTTTGTCGGTAACAGTACCTGTGGCAAAAATAGGGTTAACCCAGGCTGAACCACCCTGATCCCAGCACTGAAGTCCTTTGTTGGTGCCGGCATAAAGCCTGCCGTTTGCGTCGAAGGCAATACGGTTCACAAACGCCCATTCGGTGGCTGTTGCATTGGTAATGCTGGGTGCCGCATTCTGAAAAATGTGCCAGCTTGTACCACCGTCTGTTGATTCATAAAGTCCGCTTCCAATAAATCCCGGTGTGCCGAAGTTAGTGCCGTCAACGTTTGCATAATACTCACCGGTTCCTACATACAAATACCCTGTGGTAGGGCTTTGTGCAATACATGCAATGCTCAATTCCGGGAAGCCGCTAATGCGCACCCACGATGTTCCGCCGGTTGCCGATTTGAACAGTCCGCCGCTTACACCACCCGCAAAAAGAAGATTATGGTTGTCTTTATCAACCATAATAGCGCGTGTTCTGCCTCCAACATTGTTAGGCCCAAGTTCCTGCCATTGTATGCCTAATGACTTAGTGTGCATCATCGAAGCAATTTCTGCACGCGCATTAAGAATATCCATTGGGTTCACTTCCCCGGTGGTTTTATTGTTCCGGATGGCCGCTAACCATTCAACAGCTCCTTTGATTCCATTCTCAGAAACGGAATTGCGCGGATGATACTGTTTTACCGGGGTATGATTTAATATAGACATGGCCACCACGGAGCCGATAAAAAACACTAAAGTTAAACTGATAAGTAAATCTCTACGTCTCATATTATCAACTAATTTTGTTTATGTTAGTATTTACTAATTACTCGATTTATACAATACTATTAATAAAAACGGCGCAAGATACATATTTTTTGAAAAAACACGAAAAAGATTTATTAAGAATTGTGCCATTTTTTTTGGAAAGATTTGATTACCAAAAATACACATTGGTGATTACTTTTCAAAGCGAAGTCAGTTAACGGTAACGGAATATCAGTTAACGGCATCTTGATTTAATGTGTTTTTCAGCATGGTACGATGATCTGACAAGCGGACCGCTCTCGGCTATCTCAAATCCCATATCAAGTGCAATCTTCCCCAGCTCCTCAAATTCAGCCGGTTCCACATAACGTTCAACGGGAGTGCAATGGCGCGCCGGCTGAAGGTACTGTCCAATGGTTATTATTTTACATCCTGTCTGCAGCACGTCGTTCATGGTTTCAATAATTTCTTCTTTTGTTTCGCCTAGTCCCAGCATAATCCCTGATTTTGAACGAATACCTGCCTGAGAAATGTTTTTAAGCACATCCAGACTTAATTGATATTTGGCTTTTATACGGATACGTGGAGTAAGTCGGGCAACCGTTTCTAAGTTGTGTGAGATAATATCAGGCCCGGCAGCAATAATTTTATCCAGACTGTCCTGCTTTCCGTTAAAATCAGGTATCAGCGTTTCAATCGTAAGTCCCGGACATTGAGTGTGCAGTGCTTCAATTGTTTGTGCCCAGATTTCCGCACCACCATCGGCCAAATCATCGCGTGTAACGCTTGTAAGCACACAATGTTTAAGTTCAAGCCGTTTAGCTGCTTCAGCAATATGCTGGGGCTCGGCACAATCGGGTGGCAAAGGGGTGCCTTGTTCTACACTGCAGAAACGGCAGTTGCGTGTGCAGGTATTCCCGAGAATCATAAAAGTAGCGGTTTTTGCTGACCAGCATTCGCCTTGATTCGGGCAATTGCCGCTTTCGCAGATTGTATGAAGCTGCAGCTCTTTTAAATGCGCTTTTATGTTTGAATATTCATCGGCTCGGGGCAATTTTATGCGCAGCCATTCGGGCTTTCGTAAGTGGGGTTTGGGGGCGGCCTCATTCATCGGGTCCATCAGCAGGGGTCCATTAGTTTTTTCTTTTGCCTATATGCAGCGAAAGATAGAGCGATAAAAAGTAGTTGTTATTTTTATTGAATGCCATGATTGGGACTGCTTTAGGATAGATATCTCCGGCAATACCACATTCTAGCGATTTCAGCAGCCTGTCGTC
The DNA here is from genome assembly GCA_037133915.1 of Bacteroidota bacterium. Taxonomy (NCBI): domain Bacteria; kingdom Pseudomonadati; phylum Bacteroidota; species Bacteroidota bacterium. Next base: position 20,422 of record JBAXND010000023.1, on the reverse strand, counting down.
GGCACCGTATTCAAAGCTCAGTCCTGTTTTAAAATAGGCTCCCGGATAAACGGACATCTTGTCGAATCCTTTAAAAAACGAGGCACGGCCATAAATATCGGTGATTGCATGATTGTATGGGTCGTATCGCTCTGTTACAATATCCTGATTGCCGTTTTCGTCAATATACTTGACAATATATAAATATACAGGCTTTGCTAAAGCAATAGAAACGCCGCCAAACCATAAAAAACGCACTTCAACTCCGCCCCAGTAAGGCTTTCCGTTCAGTACGCGCTGGCGCCCGTACCCGCCGCGCAATATGAAAACGCTGTTCAGCTTACCGTATATGAAGTTGCGCGAATTTTCGTAATACGATGTTATTTTAAGTTCCTTGGGATGTTTCATCCCGATGGCTTCAAATTCGAACATCCGCTTTTTATAGCCCGTAATGTGCTTGCCGGTTCGATAACCCAGTCCCCAGCCTCCCGTATGAACCTCAATAAAGGCACTTCGCTCTTTTCTATACAGGATTTTATTATCAATATTTGATGGTGATTGCGACCATGAAACGGCACAAAATCCGAATACAAAAAGAAAAACGAAGAGGATACGGAAGTTTTTCATGGTATGAGCATGCTAAAGCACAGACAATGCAAATATACGAAAGGGCAATGGTTCTTTTATCCGTACAGAAAAAAAAATCCCATGAACAATATCATGGGAAGAAAAATTCTATTATCCTTTTTTCTCCGTGCCTGCCTTGTTGGCTTTGCTATATGCGGGGCATAACTCATGCGTGCGGCACGAAAACAGACCAATTGCTATAAACATCAACAGTATTACTATGAGGCTGGTTTTTTTCATTGTCGTAAATAATGTGTTTAATACCTGTTTGAGTAATTTCCGGGGTGCTTGTAGGCATCACATCTTGTAGTAGTCTTGCATGAAGAGTAAATAAAACAAACAGCAAGTGCAAAAGCTATCAATACCAGGATTTTTTTCATATCACAAATTGCTTAATATAGCTGCAAAATAAGGCACAAAGTTACAAAACAGTGAAGTGATGGTCAAATATTTATTAAGAAACTTATTAACATCAACCTATGGGAAACCTGCATTTTAAAACAATTCTATAATAACTATATTTTATTCATTGCATCCTGATAGTGACGGACCTGGTTCAAATCAACAGTTACTTTATGGCATTTATTAACGGTACATGATATTGGCTAAACGTTAAAATTATTCGTAAAATTGCAACATGGTAGCAATCAATCCAAAAATAGACGAGAGTTGGAAAACAGCCTTAGCCGCTGAATTTGATAAGCCATATTTCAATGGTATCAAGGATTTCCTTATTTCCGAAAAATCAAAGTTTGAGATTTTTCCGCCGGGCGCTCAGATTTTTGCTGCTTTTAATCATACTCCTTTCAATAGTGTTAAAGCCGTAATTCTTGGTCAGGATCCGTATCATGGACGCGGTCAGGCCAATGGGCTTTCATTTTCAGTTGCCGATGGGGTGCGGAAACCACCCTCGCTGGTGAATATTTTTGAAGAACTTAAAGATGATCTTGGCATCCCCATATGTGAAAACGGGAATCTTGAAAAATGGACCGGACAGGGAGTGCTGTTGCTCAATGCGTCACTTACGGTTCGTGCGAATACTCCAATGTCGCATAGCCGGATTGGCTGGGAAATTTTTACCGATGCCGTTATTAAAGCAATTTCTGATCAGCGCAAAGGGGTCGTGTTTTTGCTTTGGGGAAAATTTGCCCAGAGTAAGGATATTTTAATTGACACCACTAAACATGTTATCCTCAAAGCAGCACATCCTTCGCCATACTCCGCGCGAAATGGATTTTTCGGATGCAAACACTTTTCAAAAACCAACGAAATACTGGATGCTCAGGGCATCGAACCGATTGATTGGTCACTCGCATAATTATCATGATAAATTTGCGTTCTTTATACCTGTTATAATTCTGTCATGGGTCGAAAAATTTGTTGGGCATTAGTATTTTTTGTGTTGATGATTCCTCTGGAAAGCCTTGGACAGAATCGCTTTTCACTGAAGGTTCAGGGTGCTGACAGTATTTCAAAGAAGCTTGTGCGAAAAATTAATTACGATGCTGCAGTACAAAGCAAAGAGGCCGTTCAGCAAGTTCTTGGTGCATTCCTTTCCGGCTTTTACGAACGCGGATATCTTGCTGCCCGATTTGATACGGTTATTTATGATACGGCATCGGCCACAGGAATCTTTACTGCAGGTATGCAGTACACCTGGCTGAATCTCAGTCATGGTAATGCCGATGCGGAATTATTGCACGAAGAAGGTTTTAAACAGCACCAGCTGAAAGGAAAAAAAATCAGTATCCCGGAACTGATGCGACTTTCAGACAAAATGATTCGCTACTGCGAGAATAACGGATATCCTTTTGTTTCGTTTCAGCTTGACAGCGTTCGTATCGACAGCAACCGGATTTCTGCAGCAATCATGCTCAAAAAAAATGATCTTGTTAAAATTGACAGTATTTCAGTGAAAGGCAATGCCCGCATAGCCCGTTCATACTTTTATTATTATTTAAAAGTCAGACCCGGTAATTTGTATAATGAATCCATAATTTCAAAAATACCGCAGCGCACACGCGACCTGCAATTCCTTACGGAAAAGAAACCAATGGAAATTGTGTTTGAACCCGGCAAAGCAAAAATCGTAATGTATCTCGACCGCAAAAAAGCAAGTCGTTTCGATGGACTTCTTGGTGTGATGCCGAATAACCGTACAACCGGTAAGCTTATGCTGAACGGAGAGCTGAAACTGGCACTGCTCAGCGCTTTTGGTCGGGGAGAGCTGATTGATTTGCAATGGCGGAAATTAGAGAAAGCAACGCAGGACCTGAAAATTCATTTGATATATCCCTATATTTTTGCAACACCTTTGGGTATTGATGTTGCTTTTAAACTTTATAAAAAAGATACTTCGTATCTCTCGGTCAATACCAACATTGGTATTCAATATCTCTTTTCGTCTGATGCCTATATCAAAGGGTTTGCTGAAATTGCATCCTCGTCGCTTCTTAAAGCTACAGGACTCGGGAATGCAACCGTGTTGCCCGATTATGCCGATGTTTCATCCGTTCTGTATGGTATTGAACTCAGCAAACTGGATTATGATTACCGTTTTAATCCTCGCAAAGGCTATGGAATTAAGCTTTCGGGAGCTGCAGGCAACAGGCAAATCAAAAGAAATGATCTGGTGAATCCGATTCTTTATGACAGTCTTGATTTGAGCTCTACTCAGTATAAAGGGGCGTGTTATGCCGATTTATTTATTCCGCTTGCACGAAAAGCAACACTCATGATTGCTTCCGATAACGCATGGATTGTCGGAAGCGAACTGTTCGACAACGAACTTTTTCAGTTTGGCGGTCTGCGCAGTTTCAGAGGTTTTGACGAAGAATCATTCCGGGCATCGTACTATTCAATCGCTACCGCTGAACTGAGATATCTTTACGAGAAAAATGCCTATGTCAGTCTGTTCTGGAATGGTGCGTATTACGAAAAACGTACTGTGAAAGATTTTATTCACGACACGCCTTACGGATTTGGCGCTGGTTTGAGCTTCGAAACACGTATCGGTATTTTTTCAATCAGCTACGCATTGGGCTCACAATACGGAAGTCCCGTACTGTTCAAGCAATCAAAACTCCACTTCGGAATGATCAGTTATTTCTGATGTTCTGCGAAGGCACCGCTGCCATAAAGCAGTGTTGCGTATTCATGCGAAGGCGATGTAATAAAAGTGCCCAAACCAAGTCCATCCCATTTCTCATCAATGGCTTTTATTGTGGCATCATCCATTACAATTACATTGGGCCATGAGCGTCCGAAATTATCAAACGCTCCGGTCTTACGGGTTCCATCAATGAGTATGCACGTCCCGCTTTTGTTTTTCATTTCATAAATGTCACGTTGCGGGTCCATATTATTTGCGGCATACCATGCTACAATGCCCGTTGCGTCTATGTTTACGCTCTCGTCAACAAACACAATAAAACGAATACCTTCTATAAGACTTGATATTGCTGTATTTGTTGCAAATTCTCTGATAAGTCCTGCTTGCTCTTTTTTAATTCCAACTATCAGAATTGAATTTCCTGATGCAACAAAACGGCTGTTAACTGCCGTAATCCATGGATATTGCTGTATGAATGACTTGCCGTCGAAGGTAATTATTTTATCCTCTTTAACCGATTGAACCATTTCATCTTCCAGCTTAGCGGTAGCGTCAATTCCCATCTTTCCGCTGCTTGCATAGCGCACTGATGAATGGTCAAGCACATCGGCAGGTCCCTTACTCAGGAATATATCACATGCTGTATTCGTATTTTTCCGGACAGCATCCAGTACTGCATCATAATTGTGGATGTCCGTATGTTCATCGGTTACAATCATAATTTTGTTGAACATCATCTGCCCTGCGCCCCACAATGAATTCATAACTTTAAATGCCTGTCCGGGATAGGTTTTCTTAATTTTTACAATCGTGATATTATGAAATACACCTTCAGGAGGCATATTCATATCAAGTATTTCCGGAACCATCGTCATCCGAAGCGGAGTAAGAAATATGCGTTCCGTAGCTTTTCCAATCCAGGCATCTTCCTGTGGAGGTGTTCCTACGATTGTTGCCGGATACACTGCCTTTTTTCTGTGCGTGATGCAGCTTACATGAAATACCGGATACAAATCGGGCAATGAATAGAAACCGGTGTGGTCGCCAAACGGACCTTCCGTTACAAGCGCTTCCATTGGGTCAACAAAGCCTTCTATCACGAAATCGGCGTCGGCAGGCACTTCTATATCATTGGTAATACATTTTACCAGCTCAACTTTTTTCTTTCGCAGGAATCCAGCCAGCATAAATTCGTCCAGGTTATCAGGCAGGGGTGCTGTGGCCGCATACGTACATGCCGGGTCACCACCCAGCGTAACGCTTACGGGCATGCGTTTCCCTAACTTTTTATATTCGTTGTAGTGCCGTGCTGAGTTTTTATGAAGATGCCAGTGCATACCTGTTGTATCGGGCCCGAAAATCTGCATACGGTACATGCCTGTATTCCGAACACCGTTCACGGGATCTTTAGTGTGAACCAGCGGCAGCGTTATGAAAGGACCGCCGTCGTAAGGCCAGCAAAAAAGAACCGGTAACCTGCCCAGGTCGGGTTGCATGTCAATGACTTCCTGACAGGCTCCTTTCCCTTTTATCGTTTTGGGCATCCACGACGAAAAACTTTTAAGCAGTGGCAGCATTTTCAGCTTGTCCTGAAAGGACTGCATGGGCGAGGATATTTTTTTAAGCAGGCTGTCGATTTCTCTTCCGGTATCGTCAAGATCGTGAACCCCAAGCGCCATACACATGCGCCTTTCAGAGCCCATGGCGTTTATAAGAACCGGAAAATCCGTTCCGGTATTCTCGAATAAAAGCGCTTTACCACCGGCTTTTGATATACGGTCGGTGATTTCAGCAATTTCCAGATGCGGCGAAACATATTCACTGATGCGTATCAGCTCGCCGGCTTTATCAAGTGCCGTAATGAATTCAGATAGGTTACTGTATGCCATTGATTTTTGTCAATCTTTAATATTCGTGTAAATGCCTATGTTTGCATCCTGAACGTAAAAGTACTGCAAAATCATTAATTAAATAATATCACAGAAATGATAAAGAACACCGGGATTATTACATTTGGCGGAAATCCGCTTACCCTTTTGGGCGAATTAACAAAAACAGGAACCAAAGCTGTTGACTTTACGGTTCTTTCAAATGATCTTAAACCTCATACACTGAGCGAATACAAAGGAAAAGTAAGAATCATCAGCGTTGTGCCATCTATTGATACGGGCATCTGCTCGGCCCAGACACGACGTTTTAATGAGGAAGCTGCAGCTTTGGGCGATGTCGCCATTCTTACAATTTCATGCGATCTTCCGTTTGCACTTGGTCGCTTTTGCGCTGCTGAAGGTATTGACAAGGTGGTAACCTATTCCGATCATAAGGATACCGACTTTGGTATTAAATATGGGTTCCTGATTGAAGAACTCAGAATACTTGCACGAGGCATTATCGTTATTGATAAAAATGATACCATTACTTACGTGGAATACGTTAAGGAAGTGGCTTCACATCCCGACTACGACAAAGCCATTGCTGCAGCAAAAAGCTTGCTTTAATCAGTGATAATATGATTTTGCGAAGCGAAATCATTTAGTAGTACTGATCCCGAGCCTGTCGGGAGATTATCGGGTTTTATTCCCCGTCGCTCAAGGCGTAATAAGAAAGCGCAGAGAGATTCTTAATTGAATTTGGTTTGGTTTAATGCTGTTCTGCGAAGGCGGAACGGCATTTTTTATTGTTTGATGAAACGTGCCGTTCCTGTAGTGGTTTCCGACTTTACACGTATCATGTATAATCCCGCGGGAAGGCCGCTCACATCAAGGCTGATTGTGGGCTGTGCCGCGGCTGAAGCGGTCCTTTCAAAAACTGTTCGGCCATTCATATCGTAAACGTCTAGTATAATTGATTCACCGGGGATAAGGCTGCAATCCAGATTTACAATATTGTGTACCGGGTTTGGATAAATCTGAAGCGCCGTTTGTCTGTTCGTTTGTAAGGAAGTAATGAGTTCTTTTTTCCCAATCCAAATCGGATTTGTAAAACTGTGAAAGTACTTGAATGGTCTGCGATACAGACTTTCCTGCGAGGAGTAGTCTTTATAGGTCTGCAATTCGGTGCGCACAAAAAAGTATTCACCTGCCGACAGCGAGTCACCATTTGTCATTGCATGAAACAATGAATCTACAGGGTAATAATAATCACCGGCATAGTTCCCTGAAGCAGGAATTTTTATACTATAAACGAATGATTCAGTAGCAAGCACCAGTGTAATGGTATCCGGAATTCCGAATTCAGGATTAGAAAGTGTTTTGATGTGCAGTGTGCAGTGGGTAAAATCACTTTCACTAAGCGAAGTATCCCTTCCGGGGAAGAGCCTGTCGACGGTGTCGTTGTTGAAACGCAATGATATTGTCGCCAATGGACCATCACTCATTATCGTATTGCCGTTTTTAAGGGCTTTTAAAATATGATTTCCATAATGACCCATACCATCGGGACAATACGCTACCGTGCTCAGTTTGCCAATGGCATTATCATCAATATGCCCGGTAATTCCCAATAAAAAACTTGTGTTAGAATAGTTGAAAGAGCCGTGTGCATCGGTCCCTGCAGACATAAAAAACTTGTAGTTGTTCGACAGTGGATTATTGTTTTTCATTGTAAGACCGCGTCTGTTCATAAAGTCCGACACTTTCAGTCCCGTTTGCAGCCTGTACAAATGATTGTCGGTGTGGTCATTTGCAAGTGGCGCCAGGGGAGTGATGCCGTTATCATTGGTTACGTTCCATGGGTCAGAATAATCATCGGTGGTTTCCATGCTTGTACCGCAATTCCATATCTCGCCTCCGGCGAAATTATGCCGAAGCAATCCGTTTGCTGGATTTGGATTAAACATGTCGCTGCTTGTTGCTAAATCGTTGCATGAAATCGTTCCAACACCCGGAACCACGGTCCCGTTGACGAAGAACCCTGTATCACTCACATTCCAAAGCCCGCCATTGCCTGCCGATGAAAGTTTATCACCTTCGGCATACGGATGGGCGGCATACGCAAAACCGCCGGTAGGAGCAAGCGCCAGAAGAAAGTCTTCTATGATATCATGTGTTGTCACGATGTCGCCACCACCATCGGCAACAAAATTCATCATGTATGGATTATTGGCCGACGGATAATTCAGCATATGCACTAATTGTCCGTCGCTGTTCAGTTGTGACGATTCCAGCCCGCGGATAAATACAAAATCAGAATCCTGACTGTTCAGGTCAAGAATCTCGTAACCCTGCTTAGCCCAGTTGGTCTGCATATCAGATCCGTAATTATCATAATCGGTTGAATGGTCCGTTACGGTAATCCAGTCAAGGCCGACCTTTTTAGCGGCGGTTCGTGAAGCATTTAAAGGCAAGCCGAATTCAATCTGATTCTGAGTATACATTGAATGAAAATGCGTGTCGCCACGATACCATCCTGCAAATCGCGGAATATCATTGCCCGAACGGAAAACCCTTAAGCGTGTTGTGTTGTCCGGCTCCCATCGCAGTTCAAAATCAACCTGAATATCAATGATATCAGAAAATCCGCTGAGCTTATCGGGCGGAATGGTAAATGTGAAATACCAGAATTTGTGCGTTACATCCACGTAAGTGCAGGTGAAAGGCCAGCCGCAGTTGTTGGACGTAAACACAATGGTTTTAGCTGCATCTTTTACCGGAAGACTTGCGTCGAAGGATTGGCAATCCAGTTGATTATCAGTAATGGATTTGTCTGAAAACAACGCCAAAAACGCCGAATCTGTGTAATTATTAAAGGTGAGGGCGTTTCCGAATGAATTATCGCTTGCATTCTTCAATGAAATATTCACTGAAACAAGTTCTGCATTAGCGCCAAACAGGTCTGCATCATCAATAAATATAGTTACGGGTAACCCGTTTAATACACCTGCAGTATCAGCTATTAGCATTCTCCAGGGTGCATCTGCACATACTTCCTTACCGTTCATATCAGCCTGCTTGGTCTGACCGGTCTGCGCGGAAACCGTCGCTACCACTGATAAAAGGGAAAAAATATATGCGGAAAACGTTTTTGTCATGAGCGGAACATTGTGTTAATTCAGAACTTAGCAAAAATAGTAAAAACTTCGAAAATTTTTACTGCTTTGCGTCAGGTTTAATGCATTCTGCACAACACAATTCGCCAATCTATCATTAAAAAGCGTTAATATGCGTAAATATGAGTTATCAATTTTTCACGATTTTCACCACATTCACCATCTCATCCGATAGGTATTCGAGATAATATATTCCCGGTTTTAAACCTGATAAATCCAGTATTTCAGATTGCTGATTCACAGGATTCTTTTCCATTATCAAACCTCCTAACAGGTCATATACTTTGAGGCGGGCATTGGCAGTTGAACGGTTTGGAAATACAATGGTAATCCTGTCGGTGAAAGGATTCGGGAATACCAACAGCTCGTCAGGGCTGTTTTCCGGACAACTCACCGTCAGGGTGTTGAATACACTGATTTTGCCATCATAATCTGTTTGCAGAAGCCGGTAATAACTGCTGCCTGAATATGCGCTATAATCTGTATAAGAATACTGTTGAATCGTATTACTGTTTCCCGACCCTTTTAGTGAAGCTGTATATTCCCATTCTTTGTTATCAAGACTTCGTTCAATAGTAAAGAAGTCGTTGTTTGTTTCAGTCATTGTGGCCCAATTTAACTTGGCGTTGTCGTTCAGACAACTTCCTTTAAAATAGAGTAACTCAATCGGCAATGGATTGGATGCCCCTGATTTGGCTCCGAAGGCCATCGGGCTGTAACTGGTGAACGGTAATGTGCTTTTTATGGAGCCTGATACAAGTGTGCCGCTGATACTTGCACCTTTATTAACCCAAACTACATGTCCATTGTACAATTCTCTGTGAGCCAGAACCAGTCCATTCAGGTCGGTAATTCCGCTGCGTGTGCCGTTGAACCAATATAATGTAATAGCAGGGTAGGTGCTGCCACTTTTTCGCTGTATGTCCCAGTATTCAACGCCGCTTGCATGATCCACACCCGGTCCCATATCCCATGGTTCCCAGTTTAATGGAGCCGTCGTGAAGAAATATTCTGCCTGGAATGCATCGCCCGGATTGCTGCCCGGATCATCGATTCCTACAGGTGCATAAATATCTCCTGAAACGCTGTTCTTTCCTGTTGGGAAAATAAAAGCATCATCGCCTACTTTTTGTACCGGTCCTTTTACAAAGCTGCTGTCGGATGCATTGATAGCGCCTGCACCATCCTCAAAACTAATTAAATTGGTACTTGTGCTTACAATGCAACCTCTTGTAAAATCCATTTGTCCGGATACGCTGATGGCATCATTCAGAATAACGTTTTTACCTTTATCTTTCATCAAACGGACGTTTTTAAAGGTATTATTACCACTGATTGTTGAGTTGCTGTTTCCGTCAAAAATAATGGTTCCTTGATTTGCACTGAACGTGCCGTTGTTTGTCCAGTTACCATAGAGCGTTAATTCATTTGTGCTGTTCAGGCTGAATGATGCTCCTGCTTGTATGAATAAATTCCCGCATGCGGATCCCGGCGTTTGAATGTCCGGGTAAGAATATACGCAGGTAGCGTCCGGTCTGATAATTACATTAATAGTTGAATCGGGCAGGACGCCGGGTATAATAAAGTTACTTCCATTATATTGCAGCCAGTTATTCAGGGTACTCCAGCTTCCGTTTGAACCGGACCATACGTAGTCGCCTGATGCGATTCCGGTTGCCGTTGGCTCAACAACATTCCACGAATAGGTATTGCTGGCAGAAGCGCACAATGCACCGCTGCAGTTTCCCCTGATAGCTTTAATTTCAATGCTGGTATGGCCTATGGTGCTGATGCTGGTTCCGGGAGTATAGGCATTCCAGCTTCCGCCGTCTGTACGATACTCAAAGCTGTCTGAGCAGCCTGCACCACCGCTTCCTGCGCTGCTCACTACTGCCGATACATTTTTGCCGGTACACGCATTTGCTGACGGCGTGAGCGCCATTACCGGAGCCGTTGCCTGTGTTATCGTCCACAGCAACTGTCCATTTCCTGCCGGTGTCCACGCACTGTTATTGCAATCGCTTCCGCTGGATGTTCTCCTGGTTTGAAAGTAATAATCACCTGTAACATTAGCGGTTATTGGTCCTGAATATGTTGTCCATCCACCGGAAGTGCCAATCCGGTACTGAATTTCATCGGCTATGGTGCCAATACCTCCGGTAGCCCCTGTAACCTGTGGTGTCAGAACGTTACCCGGACAAAGCACATCATCTGTTGGCGTTGAACGGCTCACCATACCGCTTTCAGGGTCATCGACAACATTCCATGATACCGCGTATGCCGGCGAAATATCACAGCCGGTGCCATTGCAGTTTATCCTCATTTCTATTTCCGCATTTCCACTGGCCGTTGATGTAAAATTTGGAACGCTGCTTCCCCACGACGACCAGGTTCCGGCGGGGTTTCGGTAACGGTATTCATTACCGCAGCTGCCTGCTCCACCTGTGCTTCCGCTCACGCCTGAAACGCTCAATAATTGCCCTTCGCACACATCGGCAACAGCCGGGATGAGCGTGGCTGTTGTTGGCGCAGTAGGATCATTATTAATGGTGAATGAAGAATAGACAGGCTTGCTCCAACCGCAGCATTGCTCACGCAGCCTGAGTCGTATGTTATAAGTGCCGGATGAAGAAATCGTGAATGAGGGCGATGCAAGTGAGCTGTTCTGAAGCGGAGTATTGGCATCGGTGGTAAAAATACGCCAGTCATAATCTACCGTAGTGCCATAAAGTCCTGATGCGGAAAGTGTGATTGTGCCTCCTTCGCAAGCCGGAAGTCCTGAAATATTAATGGTAGGCAGTGTCCTGTCTGTAGTTTTAATAAGGTAGCTGTTGTAAGCAGAAGCATTTGTGGTAAGATTCAGTGATACCGGCAGGGTGCCGCCGTCTGCAAGAATAATTATCGGGTTGTTGCTTGTTGAAGTATATGACGAAGTACTGGAATTAACGTCCATTACGTATGTTGCTCCTGTGGGTAATGTCCAGCTGCCCGCGGCACTGCGTCCGATAGTGATTTCGCTGTTTGAGCAAACGCTGTTTGTTCCGTGTGAAACTGTAACAGTAACCGGGTTTGGGATGCTTCCACCGGACGTGGATGAATTAATGGTTACAAATCCAGCCGGTGATAACGTAGGTGCTGTTCCTCCATTTTGCTGACAGATGGCGTAGCGTAAACCGATTGCACCATTTCCACCGTTTCCGCCTTTACTTCCTGCCGAACCACTGCCGCCTGCACCTCCGTTTTGCTGGTCGCTGCATCCCGACACAATTGAACCACCCGAGGCTCCCGAGCCACCTGTCCCACCGTTTCCGCCAAGTCCACCTGTTCCTGCTGTTCCTGTGCTCAATGAGCAATTCGTAATCGCACCACCCGTTCCTCCTGCCCAAATAAAAATTGCGAACGAAGAGCCACCGCCATAGCCGCCTTTTCCGGCACCGCCACCACCGCCACCGCCGCCGCCACCTGAGCCGCCGTTACCCGCTTCATTCTGTCCATTGGCATCGCCTCCGCCTCCACCGCCTCCACCACCTCCTGAACCACCTGTACCGGCAGAACCATTACCGCCGATTCCCGGTACAAAATATCCGGTGAGATAACTGTTACTTCCTGCGGAACCGTTCGACCCGTCAGTCGGGCTTGTTGCATTCCCACCGGCATAGCCTCCATCCAATCTGCAGTTGCAGTTTGTGCACAAGCCGGCAATGCCTGCACTTCCATTAGTACCGCCTGCCAGCGTGCCTGCTGTGCCACTAAAGCCAGGTTTTACGCCATCAGTGCATGCGCCGTCATGATCATCACCACCGGTACCTCCGCTGCCGCCTGCTCCGCCGTTACTTCCTGCGGCAACAGGACTTCCGCCTCCATTGCCTCCACCGCCTCCACCGCCGCCTGAGCCGCCATGGTCGTCCCACATGCTGCAACCTCCCGTTGAACCGCTGCTTCCGGTGCTACCGGCGTTTCCGTTGTTGCCATCATACGGGTCGGTTGCCATGCCCTGCCAACCGGCGGTTGCTCCGTTTCCATTAGTGGCATTGCCGGGATTAATTGCACAACGGCTGATTGAATAACTTGAGCATCCGTTTATCCAGACGCCATAAGAAGATTGGCCGTTCCCCGAGGTTGATGTCCCGGTTGGAGATGTAACATTGATGGTCAGGTCCTGGAGTTTCCATCCACTGGTACTGCTTCCTTTAAAACCAATTGTGTGAGCGCTGTTAACTGTGGGCGATTCTGTGCCATTCATGTTGAGCGTTGTGGTTGCTGCACTGCTTTTTGTCCAACTGCCTCCTGCGAAGGAATAACCGCCATCAATAATTACGTTGTTCATTAAATTGATGACATTATTTTCTGTATAGGTTCCCGCATCCATCCGTATGTAATTTCTGGAACCGCTCACCAGAGCCATGGCGCGGGTGAGCGTTTTTACCGGACCGGTTGGCCCTCCAAGGTTCAGATCGTTCCCGGAGTTCCATGATGCGTAGATGTAATTGCAGTCGGGTTGTGACACGGTAAGATTGCATGATGAATAGGCATTTGCAGCAGCGCATCCATCTCCATAAGTAACAGATACACCGTAATTGCCTGGCGTTGCAAAAGTGATGTTCGTTGACATGGAATTTGGATTGGAAATAGTCACACCTGCCGATGGGCTGGTGCTCCATGTATAGGTAACATTAGCAGCCGCTCCCACGGCCGGTGTGGCCAGGGCTGAAAATGCAGTGGCAACGTTCGGTAGAATGGTAGTGCCGCAGGCGGAACTTTGAATGGCCGGTGGGTTATCACCGCTGTTGGCTCCGTTCATAGGGTTATATGTAACGCGGGCACAGTTTGACGTTGATGTATATGAGCTGAAATCTGCTGTGCAGTTGGCCGTTGTTATTACTCTGTACAATCTTGTTCCGGCTGTTTGCGGAGGCGTGTATGACGAAGATGTGGCTCCGCTGATATCGGTCCATCCGCTTGCTCCGCTGCAATCGGTATTGGCTGATTTTTGCCATTTAATATTCTTGTACATGGTATTTCCATAGGCATCATTGCAGCTTCCCGTGCTGAATGTAACGGTACTTCCGCTGCAAAGCGCATTGTTAGCAGGTGTTATGGAAGGGGTACAGGTGGGTGCACTTTTAAAAGACCAGTAGTAACTGTATTCTACCCAATAACTGCCACAGTTGCCCCAGCCGGTGTGCCATGTACACGGACTTTGATTTCTGAAATTAATCGTGGTCATGCTGCCATTAGTACAACGATTGTTATCGGCATTCAGGCCGAGGTTGCAAGAGGTAAATGTTTCAGGTGGGTCGCAGTCGTTTTCCCATGCATCAATTCCAAGTGTAAATGAAGTAGCTGTTGTAGAACTGGTATTTATAACATAATCTTCCCAGCCTGTGGCTACCAGATCCCAGGAGTAACCGGGCATTTCTGAATATTGCCAACCTTTGGTATAGGTGCCCCCGCCGGTTCCGTTGTGCGTTCCGCTTACATACCATGTTGGGTCAGGGTTGCCGCAGCCCCAGCAATCACTGTTGTAGCGCTCCAGTGTGATTACCCCTACATACAGGTAGGCTAATGGTTGTGAATACAATGAGCTGCAGCTCATCAATATACTGACGAAAAAGAGTGTAATTATTTTTTTCATTTTATTTCTTTTGGAGTTCAATAATTGAAATATGTTCTCCTTTTTCAAGAATAAGCCGGTATCCTTCTTTTATTGGTTCAAGCTGATAGGTGGTTGAACTCAATGATGGAGATTCGGTTTTCTGCCCGCCAAATTTGATTGCTGTGCCTGTGGTAAAGTAGAAGGTGATAAGGCCTTCGCCTGCCTGATAATGAGCGCTATTTTTTTTATCGAATGATAAGTACGCTACCGAATCTTTTGAAAAGTCTACTGCAATGTTTTGTTTCCAGTTTTCATAAAACAGTACAGAATACGGTTCGGTCATTACTGTGCCTGCTTCGGTGCAGCTGATATTTTGAACCAGATATTTCCCTTGAATTGTGGTTTGGCCAAATGCTGATGCCATGAAAAGCGGTACTGCTGCGACCAAAGCCGCAAGTATGTTTTTTTTCATTGTGAGTGTTTTTTTAATGACAGGGCAAAAATAATCCCAATAACAGCAAAACGCAAGCTTTTTCACTATTAATAATTCACATAAATATCAACAAATCAATAAGTTAAAAGTTGAATATACAGGTTCGTAGATGAAAAATAGCGTTATAGCCAATCAACAAACAACTTGGTATAAGATGTAAAAAAAGGATATACGAAATCGATGATATAGCTCGATATCGTGGTTGGGTGCAGATGAAAACAAAAAAGACCTTCCCGCAGGGAAAGTCTTTTTTATTCGGAATGGAAAATGATTAGTTCTTCACTATTTTTACCACATTCATCACTTCATTTGTGCGGAATTCAAGATAATAAACACCCCGTGCAAATGCTGCTACATCAATGCTGAGCAGCGACTGATGCGGATTTACCTGTTGTATTTCCTTCACTAAATTACCCATAATGTCATAAATGCGAATGCTTATATTGCTGTATTTCCGACTTGGATATTCAATCGCAATTTCATCAGTAAACGGATTGGGGAAAACTGCAATCTCACTACCCGTAGGGTTTTCGCAACTTACAGAAACGGAATTGAAAACTGTTTTTTTGCCATCGTAGTCGGTTTGCGACAGTCGGTAATAATTGATACCGTCTGACGGTAATAAATCCTTATACGAGTAGGCACGGATTACATTACTGTTCCCTGCGCCGCTGACAGTCGCGGTTTTCTCCCATACTTTGCTGTCCCGGCTGTGCTCAATAGTAAAGTAATCGTTGTTGGTTTCTGTCATAGTTGTCCATTCAAGGGTCACAACATCGTTTTTACAAACCGCATCAAATCCAAGAAGTGATACAGGGAGCGGATTTGCCCCCAATGTTTTACTTCCAAATGTTATCGGACTGTAACTGGTGAAAGGCAATGTGCTGCTGATTGCGCCCGATGCCAGGGTTCCACTGACAGCTTCACCTTTATACATCCATCTCAGGCTGCCATTATACATCTCACGATGAGCCAGTACCAGATTTCCTGTATCCACGATGCCGCTGCGCGTCCCGTTCATCCAGAATATCGTTATACCCGGATAGGTGCTGCCACTTATCCTTTGAATGTCCCAGTATTCCACTCCGCTGGTATGGTCAACGCCCGGTCCCATATCCCATGGATCCCAGTTATTCGGAGCCGAACTGTAGAAATATTCTGCCATGAATGCGTCTGTTGTATTCACACCCGGATCGGTAATAGCAATCGGTGCAAATATTCTGCCCGAAACACTGAAATCGCCTGTTGGGAATGTAAATGCGTCGTCGCCCGTTTTTTGAACCGGCCCGTTCACAAAGCTGCTGTCTGAGGCATTGATTACTGTTGAGCCATCTCCCATATTGAGCAGGTTGGTGGCCGAAGAAATAATAAATCCCCTGCTGAGGTCGAGTTCACCACCTACAGAAATATTTGAACTCAATATTACCAGTCTTCCTTTTGCTTTTTTAATGGCAAGGTCATGGAAGCTCGTGTTGCCCGAAACGTTGGAATGATTGGTTCCCCTGAAAGTCACCTTCCCCGCATTCGGATTCAATATTCCGCTGTTGCTCCAGTCACCATAGACATCCAGGTTGTTTGCTCCGTTAATGGACAGCTGCGCCCCGGCAAGGATATTTATCGTGCCGCACACCGGACCGGTTGACTGAATATCAGGATACATATAAACACAGGTGGAATCGGGTCTGATGATTACATTTGAGTTGGTATCGGGTATTACCACGGGAACCACAAAATTAGTTCCGTTGTAATTGAGCCAGTTGGTCGTTGTACTCCATACACCGTCGGTTCCCGACCATACGAAATCGCCTGAAGCAACACCCGATGACGATGGCTCAACAATATTCCATGTGTAGGTATTCGAAGCTGATGTACACAGATTTCCGCTGCAATTGCCTCTGGTGGCCCGTATTTCAATGCTGGTATGTCCTGTAGTATTTAACGTACTGCCCGGCGTGTAACCGCTCCAGCTTCCGCCATCAATGCGGTATTCATAGATGTCAGAGCAACCAACGCCTCCACTGCCCGCAGTGCTGATACTTGCTGTGATGTCCTTGCCGATACACGCATTGGCCATATTGGGTGTGACGGCCAATACCGGCGCGACAGCCTGACTTACAGTCCACAAAAGCTGCCCGTTTCCTGCAGGCGACCATGCGCTTGTGTTGCAATCATTGCCGGTGGCAGTTCTCCGCGTCTGGAAATAGTAATCGCCTACAGTGTTGGCGGTAATGGATGATGTATAGGTTGTCCATCCACCGGATGTGCCAATACGGTATTGTATCTCGTCGGTGATGGTGCCGGTTCCGCCTGAGCCTCCGGTGACCTGCGGCGTTAGCACGTTGCCCGGACAAACGATAATATCTGTAGGAGTGGAGATGCTGACCACGCCGCTTATAGGATCAGGAACAACATTCCACGAATAGGATGTTGCAGCCGATGCTCCGCAACCGCTTCCGGTACAAATTCTGCGTACGTCAATAGTGTTGGTTCCAACGGTTGCCGCATAGGGACTGAGTGCACCCCATGCACCACCGTTATTGGAATATTGGAAGCTGCATGTGCCGGTACCTCCGCCATTATCTGTAACGTTAATTAACGATAAGACCTGTCCTGCGCAGACATCAGAAACATTTGGCGAAGGCGTTGCTGTTGGTGCCGCCGGCGCTGAAACAACGGTAACGGTCGCGATGTTGCTTGTGGCCGGATCGCAACCACTGCCTGCCGAAGTAACGATGCAACGGTATTGATATCCGCCTGTATTGCTGATTCCTGATACAGATAATGCCGTGGAGGTTCCACCTGTATAAGTTGACCCTGTGGGACTGCCGTCAGCAACGTTGTTCCAGCTGCCGCTGTTATATTGCCATTGATATGAAAGAGGTGCAACACCGTTGGCCGCCGTAACACTCATGCCTGCCGTTCCGCCTGTGCAGATATCTGCCGGTGAAACCGGATGTGTGCTGATTGAAGGATCGGCAACAACGGTAACACTTCCGGTATTTGAAGTAACGGCACAACCGGAGCCGGTTTGTGTAATCATGCAGTAATAATATTTCGTACCTGTTATAGAAGTAACCGGTGAATACGTATCTGTCTGAGCTCCGTTTCCTGAACCGAGGCTGCTGCCGGTTGTATTATTGTTCAGGGTATTGGAATACCACTGATAGCCGAATGTTCCGGTGCCACCTGTTGCTGCAACACTTAAGCTTGGGCTTCCGCCGACGCACACTGTTTGTGATACCGCCGGCTGGGTTGAAATCACGGGGTCGGCAACAACGGTAACAGTGGCGCTGTTGCTTGATGCAGTAGCACAACCATACGCTGCTGACCGATACTCACCACGGTAATCATAGGTGCCTACAGCTAAGCCCGAAACCGAGAATGAACTGCTTGTACTACCTGTATATATTGCTCCGGATGGAGTTCCATTAGTTACATCTACCCAGCTTGAGCCGTTGTAATATTGCCACATATAGGTCGATGATTGCCCGCCGGTACCCACAACGGTCATGGATGCTGTACCGCCTGTGCATATGGAGGAACTTGCGGGATGTGTAACAATACCCGGCTGAGCCGCTACGCCCACAGATGCAACATTGGATGTAACAGACGAACATCCGGGAAAAGAAGAACTAATCACGCACTGATAATATATTATTCCTGCACTTGTTGTGGGTGGTGAATATGAATTAGCAGTAGCTCCGCCGATATTACTGAAAGTGCCGGCGTTTCCGCTGGGTGATGTTTGCCATTGATAGGCTGGGGAAGAACCACCACCTGTAACGGCAGTGGATAGCGATACTGTTGAACCTATACAGGTAGATATTGGTATCGGCTGTGAAGTAATATTCAGTGCCGGATAAACTGTCACGGTTGCGCAATTCGACATCAATGGATCGCAACTTCCACCGTTCTGAGCTATTGCACAACGAAAATAATAGGTTCCGGAAGCTGCTGTTGGAACAGTGTACGATGAAGAAGTTCCGCCTGTTGAAACATTGGCCCAGCCTGATGAACAACTGTTTGTTGATACCTGCCACTGATAGCTGAAAGTACCTGTTCCACCTGATGCATCGGCAGAAATAGTACAGCTGAAATTCGGGCAGCCACTTGCATCGGAAGGTTGTGTTGACATTGCAGGATCGGCAACGACATTCCATGTGTAAGTAGTAACGGGCGAAATATCGCAACCGCTGGCTGAACAATTTTTGCGTAATTCAATTGTATTTGTACCGACTGATGCAGTATAACTCGGTATAGAAGTGCCCCATGAACTGCCGTTAGCGCGGTACTCAATAGTGCATGTTCCGGTTCCTCCGCCATTATCGGTAACACCGGTAATGGTTAATGTCTGCCCGTTACACACCGTTGTTGCGGCGGGCGATTGAGTGGCAGTTGGTGATGAAGGATCGGCAACTACTACGACCTGCCATACTCCGCTTGAAGCGGTATAGCTTAAGTTGCATGCGCCGTCTTTTGCCATTCTGCGGTACCATGTTGTTGTTATCAATCCGGAAGGCGGATCATAGCTGCTGCTATTTGCTCCTGAAATATCGCTAAAGCCCGCAATATCGCTTGTTGTGGATTTTTGCCACTGATAATAATAGGAGCCATTTCCACCTACCGGGAGCGATAAACTGCTGATGTTCACAGGGTCGCCGCCGTTACAAATAGTTTCGCCGGTCATAGCGATACTGCCTGCGGTAAAATTGCTGTAAACATTTACAGTGTAGGTAGCTGTAGCGGCCAAACAAGGACTGTTTGAAACAGTCATAGTAAGAGTTACTGTATTGCCTGCATCACCCAGAGCTGCTGTATACGTTGGTGTCAGCGTAGTTGCGCCTGATGTAATTGAACCTGCACCGTTTTCTGTCCAAAGGATGGTTCCGTTACTCGAAGTGGCGCCGCTTACTGTTGCTGTTGCATTGTAGCAAATAGTCTGACTGCCGCCTGCAGATGCTGTAGGCTGCGCATTAACTGTTACACTTGCAAATACAGGACGGCTCCAGCCACAGCATTCGTGGCGTTCGCGATAGCGGATAATATAGGTAACCGGAGTATTAAATACCGGCGTCGTAAAGGTACTGGTTGTACTGCTGAACAGCGGAGACGTAGGAACTGACGTGTATATTTTCCATTCGTATTCGCGTATTTCCGTTGGCATATAGCTGCCGGTAACACTCAGACTGATATTGCTGCCCTGACAAATTGTTGCGGCGCTAACTACAATGGTAGGAAGCGTGCGCGCCGTGGTAGCTACAATCAGATAGTTTTTATATAAACCGCCATTTACGGTAAGGTCATAAGCCCCGGCCGTATTGGTTGTTGTTTTAATTGCAAGATTTGAAAGCAGGTATGATGTTGAACCTGATGTAATATCATTTACTAATGTTAAACCCGAACCGAGCGACCAACTGCCCGAAGCAACAGATGCAGCCGACAGGTCAATTTCTGAATTTATACATGCTTTGCCCGGAATATAACTTCCGGCAATGCCGCTGTTTCGTGTATAATTAATCACTGTTGTCCGGTAAAAGTTTGAAAGAAGCCGAAGCATAAGCCCGGCTT
>JBAXND010000022.1 GCA_037133915.1 Bacteroidota bacterium | reverse complement strand
TTTGTTGCGGTTTGCAAAATAATATTCTGTATTTTTATCGGACAATAGTGATTATTATTATTGATTGCTGTTACGGTAATCGCAGCCTCAGGCAAGGCACAGACAGCAGCCGGAGCTAAAGACATTAAATACAGAAGAAGTTCGCTGCATACAATGCTTATTGAGTCGGACAACTTCCCGCGGAAGGAAACCATCATCAAAGCATTTTATAATGCGCCATTCCCTGATAAATATAACAATCATACCATCGGCGAAAAATCGTTCAACCCCGGGGATTACAAAATCACCGCTGAACAGCGCGCCAAATTGTATAAACCACAATCTAAAGCCGGAGCATTTGCTTCGGGAGCATCGAACGTAAAAGTTGATTCGGCAGCACGCGAATTGCCATTCAAAGTACTGAATTATTTAAATGACAATAAAATCGCAAATAAGCTGGTAGCAAAATGGTTTAACCGGCAGGATGACGGCACGTTTAATATGAGCCTTATCGGCGAGCGTGGTTTTTACAACGCTTCCGAGATGGAGGCAAACATTGCAAAAGGCGCTGCAAGAGGAACTGCCGCATTGGCTGATGCAGGCATTGAATTGATTGGAAACACCTTTGTTGTTATATCAAAGTTCAATTTTGTAAGTAATGAAATAGCAGCCGGTATTGCGCGCGATGCGGCTAAAATTGCAGCAAACCAGATGAAAATCCCGGCAGCCGCCATGGCAGCCAATAAAGCCGCTGATGAAGCATACGAAAAAGCCAAAGAAGGTTATTCTGTTTGGACCACAACCTATCTTTACAAACTGGTATGGAACGACTCGGTCGAAGCTGTGTTCTATCAGGATTTATGGATGGACAAAAGCAATGTTGACCCAAAGAAGAAAGAAGCTTTCGACAATTCCAATCTTTTCAAGCTGGAGTTTGTGGGTGATGAAAATGCCACAGGACTTGTACTGTTTTCAATGAAAGAAAAAAGAACCGAAGACCAGATTGTTGAAATAGCCACCATCAGAGCGATTGATGCTGTATACGCCAAACTTCAGAAGAAATATGATGTTTTCAAACCCAAAGTTCCTCTGTTTTCGGGAGATCCCATTACAGCAAAAATCGGGATGAAAGAAGGTTTGGAAGGTGGCGAAAAATTTGATGTACTGGAACAAACCGTAAATGAAAAGACCGGACTTACAGAGTATATCAGCAAAGGAACAATTACTGTTGATAAAGACCTAATTTGGGACAACAGGTATAATGCGGGTGAAGTGCCTGCTGCTGCTGACGGCCAAGCTCCCAAGCCCGTTCTTGAATATACTACATTTAAAGGGGGTAAGAAATTTTACTCCGGCATGCTTATCAAACAGTTGAAATAAATTCATGGCAAGCGTCAATGCTGCTTTTGCCGTATTGACGCATGTTTAGTTATTCATTCATAAAATTAATAAAAGATGAAATCATTTTTAAAAAATGCAGGCATACTGCTGTTAATGGTTCTGGGCTTTTCTATTAATGTAAATGCACAGGCGAAAAAGAAAGCAAATAAAGATACCGAGGAATGGCGCTATGAAATTGAATGCGTATCAACCGGTGCTGCAGGCTCATATCTCATTAAGGTTTGGTCGTATTCCAAAAAACCAGATGTTGCCATCAATCAGGCAAAGAAGAATGCTGTTCACGGTATTATTTTTAAAGGTTTTACAGGTAAAGGAGCAGGTTGCACACAGAAGCCACTTGCCAATAACCCTGCATTAGAGCAGGAACATGCAGAATTCTTCAAAGACTTTTTTGCTGATGGTGGCAAGTACATGAAATTCGTAACTGTTGCTGGTGATGGAAGCATAGCTGCAGAAGACAGAATCAAGATTGGTAAAGAATACAAAATCGGCGTTGTAGTATCTGTATTTAAAGATGAGCTCCGCAAAGATCTTGAGGCAGCGGGCATCATCAAAGGATTAAGTGACGGTTTCTAATCACCGGATAAAATTATCAATGCGATTCACGAACAAACGAAAACAATATGAAAAATAACATTTTAATCCTTAGCGTTTTTGCCATATCTATGCTGATAATATCCGGATGCAATCCGCAGCGTCATCTTGCGGGCAACTATACCTATAAAACAGAATGTTTGGGTGTTGAGCTCGACGGTTCGCAAACGCTGAAAGCATGGGGTAACGGACGAAACAGGGCAGATGCGATTGAACAGGCAAAGAAAAATGCTGTTCGCGATGTACTTTTTAACGGCATTAGCGACGGTAAAAAGGAATGCAGTGTAAAACCCATCATTTTCGAGGTAAATGCACAGGAAACCTATCAGGATTATTTCAATAAATTTTTTGCTGATGGCGGCGCTTACAAAGAATTTGTTTCGGGCAAAGACGGTTCAACAGCACATGTCGAAGTGATTAAAGAGCGCAAACAGGCAGGATCTCAAGAGACTTACGGAATTGTAATCCGCGTGCTGAGAGCAGAACTGATGGCGAAAATGAAAGCTGATGGCATCATTAAATATTAATAAACACTTAAAACATAATTGAACGATGAAAAAACTATTGAACGGTTTGTTATTGGCAGCTTTTATGCTGATATACGTTAATTCGGCTTTCTCACAAGCCAAAAAGCCAACCATCATGATACTGCCCAGCGATGTATGGTGCAATACCAATGGCTATATGATGGAGTTTGACAATCAGGGAACCAAAGTAAAAGTTCCCGATTATAAAAAAGCATTTCAGGAAAATGCTGACCTTTTGTTGGTAATAAGCAAAATTAACGGCATGATGGCCGATCGTGGCTTTCCCCTTAAAAATGCGGAGTCGGTTTTAAAAAGTATGGCAAGTGAAAACGCCGAAGACGCCATGCTTACGAGTAAAGGTGGCGCCGGTGTATCCGAAAGCCCGATTGACAAGCTAAAGAAAACAGCGAAAGCTGATATCATTATGCAGCTTACATGGACAGTTAATGTAGTTGGCCCGAAAAAATCAATTACGTTCAACCTACAGGGACTGGATTCATATACCGATAAACAAATTGCGACAGCAGCGGGAACAGGCGCTCCCTCCTTTTCGGCTGAGCTGCCGGTACTTTTAGAAGAAGCCGTTCTAGCACATATTGATAATTTTAATGCATCGCTTCAGGCACATTTCGATGACATGTTTGCCAATGGTCGCGAGATTACAGTGCGCGTCAAGAAATTCGATTCATGGGAAAATGATCTGGAAACCGAATATGACGGCAAAGAATTAAGCGCAATTATTGAGGACTGGATGGCGAAGAATACTGTGAAAGGACGTTTCAGCACAACCGATGCAACAGAGAATATGATGCTGTTCGAACAGGTTCGTATTCCACTTTATGATGCAGCAGGTAAAGCTATTGATGCAAGAGGATTCTGCAAAGGCTTACAGACTTTTCTGAAAGAACCACCATACAGCATTGTAAATAAACTTATGATGAAAGGTTTGGGACAAGCAACGATTGTATTAGGCGATAAATAATTAAATTAAACTTAACACACAAGAAAAATGAAAAAGTACATCACCATATTTATGCTTGTTATTGCATTATACACAGGGTTTGCACAAGCACAGGGGACTGATGGCAAAATGTCTGATAAAGGCAGGTTGGCTCTTGCCGTTTGGGTTCCTGAACAAATTGAAGGAATGCCGATAGAATCACGCAAAAACCTCGAGAATAAACTCAGCCAGATTGTTACCGCGAATGGTATGGGGGGCGCAGCCGTGAATACCCGCTTCATTATTACGGCAAACGTAACTGTTCAAACAAAAGATATTACCGCAACTGCCCCTCCTATGCAGGCATACACGCTTGACGTGACGATGTATATCGGCGATGGTTTTGAAGGTAAAAGCTTTTCAAGTTATACAACCACCTGCAAAGGTGTGGGTGAAAATGAAGTAAAAGCATATAACGCTGCACTCAAAAATATCAAGACTAACGATCCCAATTATCAGGCATTCCTGGAAAAAGGGAAAACAAAAATTATAGAGTATTACAATGCCCAGTGCGATTTTATCATCAAAGGAGCCAAAACGGCTGCCGGTATGAACAATTTTGACGAAGCCATCTGGAATCTTACCAATGTTCCTGATGCGTGCAGCGATTGTTGGAATAAATGTATGAATGCGGTTGCCCCTATCTTTCAACAAAAGATTGATTTCGAATGCAAGACCAAACTCAACGAAGCTCAAAACACATGGAATGCAAGTCAGAGTTGGGATGCCGCACAAGCTGCCGGAGCAATCCTTTCAACCATTGACCCAAAATCGTCGTGTTATGGAGACGCAAAAGCATTATCGGATAAAATTGGCAAGAGAATTCTGGAAGTTGATAAACGCGAATGGAATTTTAAATGGGAACAGG
This sequence comes from Bacteroidota bacterium, assembly GCA_037133915.1. Taxonomy (NCBI): domain Bacteria; kingdom Pseudomonadati; phylum Bacteroidota; species Bacteroidota bacterium. The sequence goes on along the minus strand of JBAXND010000022.1, from coordinate 62,606 downwards.
AAATTGGTTTGGAGCGCGATATGATCAAAGCATACCGCGATATTGGTGTTGCATACGGCAACGGACAAGCCAAGACGATTATTTACAAAACACTGTGGTAGTTTTCTATTCTTTATAAAAAAGCCCCGTTTATAATAAACGGGGCTTTTTTTGTGCTTAATGAATCACGTATTTTTCTTTCTGTCCGGCTTGTTTCAGCAGCTCATTGATTTCTTTTTTGAGTTCAATCATTTTTATTTCGCGACCGACAAAATGGCTGTTCAGATGTTCAAGTTCATCTGATTTCTTTTGCAATGCCAGTTCTGCGAGTTTGCGGTCGGTGATGTCATAAATTATGCCATGCCACAAGGTGCTGTTGTCGGGCATACGTTCGGGCATTGCATCGCTGTATCGCCAGCGCAATCCTTGCCGGGGAAGCACAACTCGAAATTCGCAATTAAAATGATTGAGTGTTCTGGCTGATTCAAAAATAAGATCCGAAACATTTTGCAGGTCATCGGGATGAATTCGGCCGAAGACAGGCGTAGCGTCTTCGCGCACTTCATCGGGTGCATATTCATAAATATCGTTCATGCCGGAACTGGAGTATGGAAAACATGATTTTCCATCGGCAAAAAGCCTGTACTGGTAAATAACGCCGGGCACCTGTTCGGAAATTTTGAATAACTGATTATGTATTTGTTCCAGCGACTGCTCTGCCAGCTTTCTTTTTGTAATATCTCTTAAAGCGCCATCGATATGATGCGGCTTCCCATTTTCATCGAAAATAAGACGGGCATTTATGGACGCATATCTGATGTCGCCCGATTTGGTTTTCAGCCTCAGTTCATAATCTCTGAGTTCTCCTTTTTCCGAAATTGCTTTTATAAAAATATTGCGGTCGGCCGGATTATAATAAATATTTTCAACGGGAAAGCCAATCAGTTCCTCGGGCAAGAAGTCTGAAAAATATTTTATTGACGGACTAATCTCAAATATTATCCCACTTAGGTCAGTACGATAAAATACGTCCTGAACATTTTCAAAAATTGTGCGGTAATTTTTTTCGACCAGGTTCAGTTTCTCCTCTACAATTTTGCGTTGCGTAATATCTCTTGTAACGCCATGCAGTCCAATACATCTATTGTTATCATCAAAGTAAGGTGTAATAAGGACTTCACCGGTTTTTAAGCTGCCATCTTTACACCGATACTCCAGAACCATTATTTTTTTATAATCCGGCGGTTGCGTTTTAGCAGAGGTATACAGATGTACTTCTTTTCTGAAATTTTCCAAGGCGTAGATAGCCGATTCGTGAGAAAACCGCTCAATAAACGACTGATTCAAATATTCCTCAACCGAAAATCCGGTAAATTGAACGATAGACGGAGAGACAAAAAGGCTCTTTCCGTTAAGGTCCATAAGCCACACCACATCTGAAATTTTATCGGTGATAAGGTGGTACAGACTTTCGCTATTGCGCAATGCCGCTTCAGCTTCCTTGCGTTCGGTAATATTCTGTGCAAACGCAACAATTTGTTCACCCGGACCGGGTAAAAGTGCATCCGTAAGAAGTACAGAAACGCGTGAGCCATTAACATGGAAGTATTCTTTTTCGTAAGGGATACAAATGCCTGCTTTACGCAATTCGCTGATGGCGCGTTCATCGGCGGGTAGCCATTCAGGTGGTGTAATTTTCCTCCAGTCAACTTTGCCTTCATTAAAATCGGCTGCCGTATAGCCAAGCATTTCGAGATAATAATTATTTGCTTCCAGAATTTTCCCGTTGGCATCGGCAATAATTACCCCGATAATATTGGAATCGATTAACTGTCGAATGCGGCTATTGGCGAGAGCTGTGGCTTCTTCTGCCATTTTACGGGCCGTAATATCGAAAATTACAGGCAGAAAATATAACGGTCGATTGTTTGAATCGCGAACGACAGAAATTCTTGCTTCGCCCCAAACAATAGAACCATCTTTGCGGATATATCGTTTCTGAACCGTGGATGAGGGTATTTCTCCGTCCAGAATTTGTTTCATCTCAGCTATTCCCAATTCTACATCGTCAGGATGGGTAATATCGGCTATTCCTTTTCCAATAAGTTCATCTTCGGTATAACCGATGAATTTGCAAAAAGTTTCGTTGCATCGTGTAAAGCACTTATTGAAATCAACAATAACAGAGCCAACAGGTGATTGATCGAAAGAGCTTCGAAGCTTCGCCTCACTTTCTTTCAGGGCTTTTTCAGATTTCTTGCTTGCGGTGATGTCTACAGCGGTAATATGACAGTGTTCGGCTTCTTTTGTTGCAACTCCCGAAAGGTAAACGCACATAGGAAATTCACCATTCAGCGCAAAAGTAATCTCGCACGATTCAGTACCATTGTTATTAAAAACCCTGTCAAGAAAACTATTGAATACTTTTTTTTTATCGTCTGTTACGAAAAACGAGAAAAGGCTGTTAATCAAGCGTGAGCGCTCTTTGCCCAGCATGTGGGCACCTCCGAGGTTTAGCTCGCGTATTTTTCCATCTTTTGAAAGTGTGAAATAGCCAGAAGGAGCAAAGTCGTATAATTCAGTAAGTTTTTCAGATAATTCAGTTGCTTTATTTTGTGCTTGAGTGAGTTCCAGATTTTGCATTTCAAGTTCAATCTGATGTACCTCAAGCTCGTGAATTAATTTCCTGACATTGGTTTCGCTGTATTTTTCTTCAGATTTTGAAAGCTGCGCGCTCAGTGCCTTTTCAGCTCTTTTGCGAAGAATATCGTTGACTGATTTATCTTCTTTTCTCATCTGCTTATTTTTCAGAAAAATATTTTTTAGCGGTTTGTTGAAGCATTTCCACCGTGAGTGGTTTATTCTGAAAATCCATCACACTTTTATCTGCCAGAGCACGGAATTTATCGACAGGATTTAAAGAAGTAGTAAGCATGATGATGTGAATGCCTGTTTTCAATTTCGAATCTAATTTCTCATATTCCTCCAAAAACTCGAAACCATTCATCCGCGGCATGTTTATATCAAGGTAAATAAGGTCGGGTTTAGGCCGTGTACTTTCTGGTTCTGCAGATTTAATAATATATTCCAGCCCTTCCTGACCGCCCGTGACAATGTTCAGACAGTTGCAGATATCGGCATCGTTGATAATAATCTGATGAAAGACATTATCAGTGGCGTTGTCGTCGATTAAAAGAATGCAATTTATCGGTTTCATCAAATTGCTTATTATCCTTCAATTGTTTTCGATATAGTAAAATAAAACGTACTGCCTTTATCCAATGCTGATTCAACCCAAATTTTCCCATTATGCAATGTCGCAATTTTACTGCATGCGGCGAGACCGATTCCGGTACCCGGATATTCATTATCAAGATGCAGGCGCTGAAAAATAATAAAGATTCTGTCGGAATACTGTTCTTCAATCCCGATACCGTTATCTCTAACTGCAAAAAGAAATTCATGTTCTTTTTCCGTCACAGAAATATCGATTTCAAGAGCTGCATTTTTCTTTCTGAATTTAATGGCATTGCCAAGAAGATTCATGAACAACCGCCTGAGTTCGGATTGATTTCCCGTTAAAACAGGAAGAGTACCCACTCTTATTTGCGCTTTACTTTCATTGATTGACACTGCCAGCTCAGAAATCACTTCGTCAACCAAAACATTGCAATCAACGGATTCAAATGAAACTTCCCGTCCTATCCTGGAAAAGTCGAGGAGCGCTTTAATCAAGTTTTGCATTTTATCGGTAGCTTTCAAAATGAAACCCAGATATTGGCTCATGTCCTTGTCGGCTATCAGGTTACCTTTTTTCTCAAGCAGACCGGCAAAATTAGAAATAGTGCGCAGTGGTTCCTGAAGATCATGAGAAGCTACATATGCAAACTGATTCAGTTCCTTGTTGGCAATTGCCAGCTCTTCCGATTTTTTTGTGAGTGCGGCTTCAGTTAATTTTCTTTCTGATATTTCGTTTGAAGCCTTTGATAATTCAATGTTTGCCTGTTTAAGAGTATCGATAATTGTTTGATTCTCTTCATTTATTTTTCGCAGTTCACGCTCACTTTGTTCTACTTTTTCTTTAGCGAGAATTAATTCCATTTCGGCATTTTTACGATCGGTAATGTCAACAGACATGCCTATAACACCAATAATTTCGCCATTGCTGTCAATAAAAGGAATTTTGCTTGTATTCACCCATTTAACACCTTCAGAAGTGTTCCAGTGTTCTTCAATATTAAGTTTGGCAATACCAGAGTTTATAACAACCAAATCATCCTCATAATATTTTTCGGCGTCTTCTTTAGGGTAAATCTCGCTTAGATTTTTCCCTTCCATTTCACTCTTTGGTCTGCCATGAGCTGCATATTTATTAACTCTTATAAAATTATTCTGTTTATCTTTAAAAAACACCAGCCCCGGAATATGGTCAAGAATTGCTTCGAGTTGATTTGAAATACTTTTAAACTTCTCTTCACTTTCAAGACGGGCCTTTTCAGCCACCTTCTGTTCGGTAATATCATTGATAACCCCAACCAGAAATTTAGTGCCTTTGGCATCGGTAAACAGGGTTTTCCGCGTAATGATTGTTCTGATATTTCCGCTGCCGTCAGTCAGGAATTCTTCATTTATATTTTCTTCACCACTGGCAAATACTTCTTTATCTTTCAAAAAGAACACTTCGTTTTGGTCGTCCGGAAAATATTCGCGACCGGTTTTACCAATGAGTTCATTTCTTGGCAGGTTGAGCAAAGAACACAACGCATCGTTCACAACGCAGAATTTGAATTCACTGTCTTTTACAAACACCGGTGACCCCAGAGAATTAATAATATTGTTCAGGTAATCTTTTGATGCGCTGACAGCTTCTTCAGCCAGCTTTCTGGCTGTAATATCAATAGTTCTGCCTCTGATTTTTTTTATCCGGTGCTGTTCATCACGTACCATCGTCATGGTAATTATTCCATAGCCGCGGGTCTTATCTTTTCGAACAAATTCTATTTCAAGTTCGGCTCTGTTCCTGAGTTTATCATACTGCTTACTCTGGAGATTCATCATGCCAATCTGAAATTCGTCGACAACCAATTTTGCCGATTCGGGCGTAAAATAATCTGAAAGCGGCATCTTCAAATGCTCTTCAACAGTATAGCCAAGGAAATTATAAACAGAAGGTGAAATATAATCAAAGGTGAAATCGGGATTCATGGTCCACAGTATATCGTCCGTAGTTTCGACAATAAATTGATATTTTGACTTGCTTTCTTTGAGTTCTTCTTCAGCTTGTTTACGGGCGGTGATATCGACAGAAGTCACAAGGCACAGTTCTTCATTATTGGCGATAATGCCGCTAAGATGTGCGTAGATAGGCGACTTTCCGTCAGCCAATAATAAAATTTCGCAAGCTTGCTTTGTTTTACTCAGAAATATTTCTTTCAGGAACTGATTGAAAACCGGCTTTGATTCTTCTGAAATAAAACGGCTAAAAAAGGAGTCGATTAAAAGTGGCCGTTCCTCGCCAAGCATGAGAGCACCGCTAAGGTTCAAACCAATTATTTTACTTTTTTCTGACAGGGTAAAATAGCCTGTTGGCGCAAAATCATACAAGTCAATTGCATCCTGAGCTACCAGTTGAGCCTGCAACAGCTCAATATTTTGAATTTCAAGTTCTATCTGCTTCACCTCCAATTCATGAGTGAGCTTCAAAACTTCTGCGGCAGTGTAATGCGAGAGTTCGCTCGCCGGCTTCATTTTTAGTGCCTCTTCAGCTTTTTGGCGAAGGGTTTGGGCTTCCGGTTGTTCGTCTTTTTTCATCGAAATTATTTCTGAATCAGAAGCTAAAGATATACTTTTTCGGATAAATCTGCAATCAAAACAAATATTCTGAGACAAAAAATAATTTGCAGGTAGTTACTGTATAACAGTGGAAAAGCTTAATCTTTCACAAAGCGTGTTGAATAATTTCTTTCTCCGTCAAAAACATTTACGATATACAAACCCTGCGACAATGATGAAACAGTTATTTCCGCCACAGCAGAAAAAATGTTGTTCTTAATGAGCAGGCGACCGGTGTTATCATAAATAGAAACACGACAGGCTGCATTGGTTGCATTGCCCGGAACTCTGACATGCAGAACATCCTGTACAGGATTCGGATACAGCGATATTTCTTTCGAATCATCAGTTTTTGCTACCGCTCCGCTGTTGTTATCACCCCACTGCATGCCATGTCCGAAACTGGCTACCCATATTTTTCCTGCACTGTTTGGGTCAAAGAATACCCTTTCGGGCGAACCGAAATCATAGCTGCCTACCTGAGTAAACACAGGTGTGGCAGCAGGTGCATTGGAGCTGAACCAAAGCCCGCTACCGGCAGTTGTCACATACAGTTCATTGCTATTGGCGGGATTGAATGTGCAGGAACTGACATCGACGCCCTGTAATATCCTTGTCCAGCTTAATCCGGCATTTGTAGTTTTGTACAATCCGCCCAAATCGTTTGGTGCACCACCCCATCCGCTGTACACACCGCAATACCATGTATTCTGGGGATCGGCGTAATCAGTAACAACATCATGACACCAGTAATACATACCAGGATCTGATTTGTCAGTCCAGGATGTCGCAACCGGATCATACACAAACACACCGGAACTTGCAGTAAATGCACCTGCAGGATTCCGTCGTCCTGAAAAAGAGCAGAGTAATTTCCCATCGGGTAACACCGTTATAGCAGCGGGATGACCTTCGGTGCGCGGAGGCGGCAACAAATGTGTCCAAGTTGAAGAAGCACCGGCACTGAGGTTGTTTGTTACCCAAATGCCTCCCAAACCCTGGGTATTGTTTACCACGGCAGCATACATTCGTTCACTGTTACCGGGATCAGTTGCGAGCCAGTAAACGGGATGCAAGAAATCGTGTAACAACGCCCATGTTGCGCCCGTATCGGAAGAAAAAATGATTTTGCCGCTTACACCTGATGCGTCAATGATATTGTCCTGAAGGCGGTAGCTTTTATAAAGGTCATGAACAGACGAAGTGGCCGCATACAATATCGTGCCGGCATTGTTCTTTTTCAGGCAGTACATGGTGTTTGTAAGCGGACCCGTGTAATCAAAACCCCAACTCTGACCGCCGTCCTTACTGCGCATCCCGTAAATATCCGTATACGCTGCAAAAATGTTGTTTTGACCCGTCCAATCGATGTACCAGCAAGCCGTATTTTCCATTCCCACACTATGATAATACTGGTACTTTGGCGTGGCGGCTCCTGCCGGATGCTGATCAGCGGTTGCAACATATGCCTGTGTCCAGGTTGTACCGCCATCGTGTGTAATCGTTGGGTTGCTGTAATCAGTAAGTATCACTGTGTTTTTATCGGCAGCTGACACGGCTATCCCGAACAGACATTCAGACCAGCTCCATTGATGGTCGCCACCCGAACCGCACCAACCGGTAATAATATTCTGATTATTGGCTGTGTTAAAGACGTGATTCCATTGCTGACCACCATCTGTTGTTTTCATTACGTTTGGCGAAGCTGCAGAAGTACTGCCGCCAAGGTAGGCTGTACTGATGTCATTTTCGGCCATAGCAACAAACATCAGATAATCAGAACCAAGAGTTATGTTCGTCATGCGCGAAGTCCAAGTTCCGGAGTTATTATCCATTGAATAAACGCCTGCGAGAAAGCCCCAGTAATCACTTCCGGGCAATCCGGCATAAACATTTCCTACATCGGAAGTAACGCAGAAAAAGCGAAGTGTTCCGCCCTGTTTTGCTGCTGCGAATGAACCTATCCGTTCATTGGCCGGAAGTCCGGTTGTGGCAAGCACACTAAAAGTTGTTCCCCCATTGAGCGATTCAATAATACCATCGTTGGTTCCGATATAGATATTTAGCCCGTCGAAAAACACACCGCTAACCAACACGCCCGCACCGGAACTCACGCAATTGTGAATGTTTGTAAACGTTGCGCCACCATCTGCCGAAAAATACACGATGCCATAATAAGACATAATAACGCGCAACGGATTATTGTAGTCTGCCCAGATACTGAAGGTTTCCGAGCTGCCATCAGGATTTCCGCTAAGGGTATTCCAGGTAATGCCACCATCAGTACTTTTCACCGGAAGTACCTGATTGTTCGAATAATTAATACAATAGCGTATGCTGGGATTATTCGTGAAACGAACCGCGCTGTTGTGGGATGATTGCAGTTCACGAAAATCAACAATGCTGTATGACATCCCGTTATCAGTGGTATGAAACAGGTCGCTCATGTCGCATGCGACATAAAAATCATTTGCATCCGAAGGATTGACAGAAGGCGCAAACAAGGCGCCACCGCCTCCGATGCCTGTTGTATGCCAAAGTTGAGGCACTTGTCCGGAAACAACGGCTACCGCCATTACCAAATTAAAGAAAACAATAAATTTTCTCATGATGGGCAGAATTTTAGGAAATAATAATCGAAAAATAACCTTATGCTTACTTCACACTCACAACTTCAATATCAAAGATAAGCGGTGAATAGGGTGCAATAATACCATTGTAAGTTTCGCCATAACCCAGTTTAGACGGGATTATAAAAGTGGCTTTGCCACCGGCATTCATGTATGCGAGGCCTATCTCCCAGCCCGGTATCACTTCGCCCGCGCCCATATGTACTTCTATGGGTCCGCCCGATGGAATGGAGGAATCAAATACTTTTCCATTCATCAATGTGCCGGTATAATTAACTTTTACAATTTTGCCTGAAGTAACTTTAGCTCCGCTTCCTTTTTTTGTTTCAATGTAGTAAAGACCATATTTATCGGGCTTCACCGAAATATTATTTTTCTTCAAATAATCATCAATTTCACTTTTTTCGTTGGCGCTCATTGAAGTACCATATTTATCTTTTGAAGTAACGCTCAGCAATTCCAGTTCAAAAATGAGCGGAGTACAGGGTGGAATATAGTCTTTGATTCCTTTGTCGCCGTATGCGAGTTTTGAAGGAACAATTAATTTTACTTTGCCTCCTGCTTTCATCTTCAGCAGTGCTTCCTCAATAGCAGGGATTTCAAAATTCTGCCCAAGCTCGAAAAATATTGGTTTTCCGCTTTCGTCGCGCGATGAAAAAACTTTATCACCATTAAGCTTTGTTGCTGCATAATGTACCTCAACAATTTTTCCTTTTTCGGGCGCCATACCGCTGCCAGTCTTGATATTAATGAAGTACAAACCCGATTCAGACGGAGCTGTTTTGATATTATTTTTTGTAATATATTGCGTTAAATCGGCTTCTTCCACTTTTCTCAATTCTGCTGTAGCGGCTTCTTCTTTCTGTTTCTGGATGGCCATTTCCTTTTCAAATTCGGCTTTTGGCTGTACATTCAGAAGTTTAACATCGAAATATATCATCGCACCGGAGTCAATATTATTAAGATTGCCAAAGCGTTTCAGGCTGTCGCCGGGAACAATAAACGTTGCGCTATCGCCTACTCCCATCATCGCCAGACCCTCAAAAATATCACCTTTAAATGTTGCCGAATCAAGCGGAAAGCGGAATGCTTCCGGCAAGCTGCGCGAATCAAACAAAATACTATCCTTAACCCGGTACACCATATTTACGGTAATAATATCGCCGATAGAAGGTTTTTGGGCATCTTTGTTCCTGACATGAAATTTATAATATAAGCCATCGTCGGTTTGCTTGAAACCCGGATATTTGGAATTGCAGGACACAAATAATCCTGCCATTATAATAAAAAGTGCGCTGAGTCTGAGTTTTGATATCATATTTAGGCAATTAGTAATAAGTAACGTATTAAATATTGAACAATTTTTTATGACTAACGTATGTCCAGCAATTCAACATCATAAATAAGTGTGGCCCGTTTGGGGATATTCTCGTCATCGCCTGCCAGGCCATAGGCTAAGTGCGACGGGATAATCAGCATGGCCTTATCTCCTTTATGCATGAGTTTCAATCCTTCTTCCAATCCATTTTCTGCTTCCGATTTTCCCAGAACAAACTCTTTCAAACCATTTTTATCCGAGTTATATACTTCCACGCCGTTGACCAACTTAACGCCATATTTAATGCGAACAATCTGCTTGTCAACGGGTGACTCTGTGCTGTTTTTTGCAGGCGCGTATATCATATATCTCAAACCGGTAGACGTTTTTATCATGTTCCACTGATGCCGTGAAATAAAATCATCAATCTGCCTGTCCTCTTTTTCAACCATAGATTTATTCACATTCAGCATCTGATCTTTCACCTTTTGCGGATCCGGATCTTTCTGTTTTGGTTTCACGGTATTGTTTCCGCAAGAGGCGCATAAAAACATGCACATTGAGAAAACAAACAGCACAGAAAGATTTCTTTGTAAGAATCTAAACTTCATGATGAGCGGGCATAAGTTCTTTACTATAGGAGGCAAGCAGGGAAACGAATTTTTTAACGGCTTCGCCGAGCGGAAGATAAACATTAGCTCCGGAAGCATTTTTATGACCGCCGCCGTTGAAATGCAGTCGGGCAAAGTCATTCACATTAAATGTTCCTTTTGACCGGAATGAAATTTTAACAAAGTCATCTCTTTCGGTAATGAGTGCCGCTAACTTCACATTTTTAATGGAAAGCGCATAATTAACGACACCTTCGGTATCACCTATTTTATGATTGAAACGTTCAAGATCAGCTTTCGATAAAACAATATAAGAAGTTGAATAATTGCTTATTACAGTAAGTTTTTCGTTCAGGCAAAAGCCTAATAGTTTGATGCGGCTTTCAGACCATGTATCATAAACCAGCCGGTGAATATGCTCGGCATCTATTCCGAGCCGCATGAGGTTCGCGACCACAGAAAACGTATGCTCATAATTGCAGGCATAGCTGAATGAGCCGGTATCGGTAACAATTCCAACAAACAGTGCTTCGGCAATATTTTTATCGAGCAGATTTTCATCACCCATATTCACTATAAAATCATACACGAGTTCCGATGTAGAAGAAGTGGCAGCATTCGACAATTCAAAATCACAAAAATGAACCACATCGAGGTGATGATCAATGAGAATTTTGATGCCTTTGGCCTGTTCCAGCGTCTTAGTCATTGCCTGAACGCGGTCGGGCGCATTAAAATCAAGACAAAATACAAGGTCGGCATCGAGCAAAAAGCGCTCTGCATTTTTCACGTCATTATCAAAAATAAGAATGTCGCCGGCGGCAGGCATCCATTTGAGAAATTCAGGGAAATCATCAGGAACCACAGTGCGTGCATCATGACCTTTGTGTTTCAGATAATGAGTCATCGCCAGGGATGAGCCAATGGCATCGCCGTCGGGATTTGAATGCGTAACAACCGCAATTCGGCAGGGCATTTTAAGAAGTTCTGATAAACGGGAAAAATCTGTAGGTTCCAAGCTAGAAGTATTATGAGTCCAAAATTATTAAAATAATAATAAAAAAGCCTTATTCATTTCCAATATTATTACTTTTACTTGTTTTAAAACTATAAATGCCATGACGGGTAGCAAAACTTTTACCATAATAAAACCTGTAGCGTTCGCAAAGAATAACGCGGGCAGGATACTTGCACGAATTACCGATGCCGGATTCCGGCTGTCGGCTTTAAAAACAACGATGCTCACAAAGGAGCAGGCACAACGATTTTATATAGTCCACAAGGATCGTCCATTTTACGATAATCTGGTTGCGTTTATGACATCAGGTCCTATTGTGGTAGCGATTATTGAAAAACAAAATGCAGTTGAAGATTACCGCAAACTGATAGGTAAGACCAATCCGGCTGAAGCAGCCGAAGGCACCATACGTCATGATTTTGGCACCAGTATGACTGCAAACGCCGTTCATGGTTCAGACAGTGATGAAAATGCCGAGATTGAATGTAATTTCTTTTTCCCGGCAGGCGAACGTTACTAAGAGCCGGCACCGACTCTTTAAATTCTATACGATTGTATTACTCACCAATACTGGGCAGGATAGTGTTATGCTCTTCTAATTCCTGAATACGAAGGTAGAGATCTCGAAATCGAAATTTTATCGTGTATAGCGTGCATTTTTTGTATTTTTACTTCTGCGAATACAAATTAGTGCTGACATTTATGAAAAAACGCTTCCTCACTTTCCTACTTTTCATTGGAATTTTAAGTGCGCATAGCCAAAACCAATGGATTACACTTTCAAAAAACGACCGTTCACAAAATCATGAAAACAGTGTGACGCGCATTGTTAAAAACCATGACAAAAAAGGCGTGAATGTTGAATACCGCTTCAGCGGAATGTTAGAAGCCGAAAAAAATGCAAGCGGCACGGTGTTCGATATTTTGCATGTACAGGGATTTAATAAAATGAAAAGTGTTGGAAAGCCTGCACTTCCTGAACATTGCGACCTTGTGCTTATCCCGAAAGGAAGTACGGCAAAAATCCATATCCGTCGGGCGAATGCAACAACATTCAATGACCTTCTTGTTTATCCCGCTTTAAAACCAGCCACTGACCGCGAAGGCGATCCTGAACCTGCGTTTGAAATAGACAGTACTTTTTACAACAGCAACACTATATGGCCCGATGCGCCGGTAAAAATCCTGACAACATTAAATTACAGAGGCTATGAACTTGCCGTCATTGCTGTGTATCCGGTTCAATACAATCCAAAATCGCGCACTGCGAATCTGTTTTCTGTAATTGATTATGATGTTGAATTCATCGGAAATGGAAGTTTTCCTGCAACAGCAGAAGAAATGGAACCTTACCTAGGAATGGTGAAGGGCAGTATTCTGAATGGCGAATCATTGCGAAATTTTCCTGCTAAAGGAACAAGCAAAAATTTAAAAAGCATTTCGGGTCCGTCGGTTGACTATATAATAATTACGCATGATAATTATCTGGCTGCCGCCGATTCATTGGCCAAATGGAAAGCGCAATTAGGTTATACCGTTGAGATTGTTTCGCGCGCATCGTGGACAAGTTCACAGGTAAAATCTGAAATTCAGCAGCGCTATGCAAACTGGAATCCAAAACCGGGATACTTCGTGATTATTGGCGATCATGATTTAGTTCCCGGCGAAATTCATCAGGATCCGACAAATGGTGAGGATTTTGCTACAGATTTGTATTACGCTTGCATGGGCGGAACCGGCGATTATGTGGCCGATATGGCTTTTGGCCGAATTTCGGTTTCAAGCGCTTTGCAGGCAAATATGGTAGTTCAAAAAATTATTCAGTATGAAAAAAATCCGCCATTGCAAAGCGGGTTTTATTCTCATGGCACCAATTGCGCACAATTTCAGGACGACGATGCCAACAGTTATGAAGACCGCCGTTTTGCGCTTACGGCTGAAGAAGTAAGGAATTATATGGTAAACCAGCAATCATTCAGTATTGACAGGGTTTATGCAACTGATAACAGCGTTACACCGTTGTACTGGAATAATGACTTATTTGCAGCAGGCGAGCCGGTTCCCTCCTATCTGCGTAAGCCAACATTTGCATGGACGGGCAGCAGAACCGATATTACATCGGCTATCAATTCAGCCGACGGCAGGCTGTTTCTGCTTCACCGCGATCATGGTTACGTTGGTGGCAGCGGCTGGGCAACGCCCGAATATGTATTGAGTGATATCAATAACCTGACAAACGGAGCGAATCTTCCGGTCGTATTCAGCATTAACTGCCATACCGGCGAATATCAGCTTCCAGAATGTTTTTCGGAGAAATTTCTGCGCAAAGCCAATGGTGGTGCCGTGGGTGTATTTGGCGCTGCTTACTACAGCTACAGCGGTCCTAACGACGGTCTTACACTTGGCTTTTTTGACGCCATCTGGCCCAACCCCGGCATTATCCCAAACTTTACAGGATATGGCGACAATCCGGTTGGCAGCATCACGGCTCATCCTGCCATCTATACTATGGGAGATGTGCTGAATCAAGGGCTGCTCCGCATGGTTCAGACCTGGGGCGACGATTCATACACTCATGAGCTGTTTCACTATTTCGGCGATCCTGCCATGCAGATGTGGACAGGAGTACCGGTAACAATTACAGCATCTCATACTTCATTATTGCAATGCAGTGACAGCGTACTTCAGATTTTTTCCAGCACTTGTCCTGCCGGACTTGCAACCCTTGTTGTTGACGGAAATCTTGTTGCCGAAACAACACTGGCCGGCGGCACCGGCACCTTGCACTTCGCACCACTGGCCGGCACTGAGGTTATCCTGACGATTTCAAAACACAATTACAGACCGTACATTGCAAGAATACCTATGGATTTAAATTGTGTCAGCGCAGCTTTTACAAAATCGTATAACAACAATTGCGTCGGCGAGAATATCGTTTTTACGAATGAAAGCGCAGGAACTATTGTTTCGTGGGACTGGAATTTCGGAGCGGGCGCAACACCTGCAACGGCCAGTACTGTAGGACCGCACAATGTAACCTATACCACTCCGGGCATGAAGTACATTACACTTGCAGCTACAGGAACGGTAATGACGTCCTATGTAACAGACAGTATTTTTATTGAAAGTCCTTGCACTTATGTGATGCAGCCAAACAGCGGAATGACCATCAATAACTGTGGCGGGCAACTATTTGATAACGGCGGCACTTCAGTATATTCGGTGAACAGCAACGATACAGCCACCATAACCGCGGCCGGAGCCACTTCACTCACTTTATATTTCAATGATTTTGACATTGAAGCCGGTGACAATGGTACCTGTAATTACGACCGCCTGGAAGTGTTTGACGGGCCGAATACATCTTCCGCTTCATTGGGCGTTTATTGCAATCTTGCAGGCCACACGCCACCGGCATCGCTTACCACCAGCGGCGGCAGCTTCACTGTAAAACTGTATTCCGATGGTTATGTAACCGGCAGGGGCTTTGTGATACAATGGGTATGCAGCGCACCAAACGCCGCTCCATCAGCCAACTTCAGTGCCGATGTTACCAATACCTGTAGCGGAAACGTTCAATTTACAGACCTTTCAAGCAATAACCCTACTTACCGTCGATGGGATTTCGGTGATGGCGACACTTCTAATCTTCAAAACCCATTGCATAATTATCAGGCCAACGGCATATTCTCTGTTACGCTGACTGCTTCGAATACTTACGGAAACAACACTATCGTAAAGCAATCATACATAAATGTGAACATGCCTGCTGCTCCTGCAGCGAATGATGCTTATATATGCAATTCAGGCTCTGCAACACTTTCGGCAAACGGACAGGATACTATTCAATGGTTCAGCATGCCGTCGGGCGGCACAGTGCTGCATTCAGGACCTGTATTTACCAGCCCGGTGCTCTCTGCAAATACGACTTATTATGTAGGTTCTAAAGTTCAGACAAATTATTTCACACAACCCCACGACAGCGCACTAGGTGCAGGCGCTTATTATACAGGCACAAGCAATCATTATCTTATTTTCAATGCACTTCAGGATATTAAAATTGTTTCTGTAAAAATTTATGCATACAACTCCGGCAACCGAACAATCAGACTTATGAATAGTGCGGGAACCGTATTGCTTGATACAATTGCGAACCTGCAAGCCGGCACAAACCGAGTTTATCTCAACTGGAATGTTGCCACCGGCAATGCATACCGCCTCGGCGCGCAGGGCACCAATAATTATCTTTATCGTAACAGTGCAGGTGCAGTCTATCCGTATACTATTCCGGGATATATTTCAATTACCGGAAATTCTTACACCAATACGGGCTATTACTATTACTTCTATGACTGGGAAATTGAGGGAGACATCTGTTACAGTCCGCGGCTGCCCGTTAACGTGTATGTTTCAGGTGCAGCGCCCGTAGCGGGTTTTACGGTTTCAATGCCTGCACAAACCGCTGTATTTACAAATACCACAACCAACGGTGTTACCTATTCATGGAATTTTGGAGATGGCGGCACATCCAATGCTGAAAACCCCGTTCACACATACACAGCAGACGGAACTTATTACGTGACACTTGCAGTTAACAACGGATGTGGCAGCGATATTTTCACCGACACCTTGTATGTTTACGGCACCGGCATCAATGAAAACAATTTCACAACAACATTGTCTGTTTTTCCGAATCCTGCAAATAATTTACTGAATATCGGATTCATGAATTCAGGTAATAGTACCGTTAACATCGGGCTTTATGACGCAACCGGAAGAATGATTCGCTATTTAGAATGCGGCAAACAAGGCTATTTTCATGAAACCATTGATTTGGGAGGCATTGCAGAAGGAATTTATTTATTGAGGCTGCACGACGGCAATCAAGCAATCATCAAAAAAGTGATTGTAACTTGGTAATCATATTCATGTGAATCAAGTGCTAGGTTTTCTCTGTGTAACTCAGTGTCAGTTTTATATTTCACAGAGGTGCACAGAGAAGGCACAGAGTTATATTTTCAAGTCTTGATTGTAATTATTAATTGTTAATTATTCATTGTTCATTGTGCAGCATTCCAAGCTCTGTCATGCACTCAACAATAGTCTGAAAGGTACGTTCAATATCCTGATCAAGCCCCACTGAAAAGCGTATCATACCGGGCGACATGCCCATGGATTTCTGTGTATCTTCGGGCACTTCAGAGGAAGTGCTTTTTCCGGAGTTGCTGAACAGGGTTTTGAAATAGCCCAGGCTGACTGCCAGATAACCCACACCGCGTTTTTCCATGAGTTCCATCAAAGCGTAAGCATTCTCCACCGTCTTCACATCAATGGTCATCATACCGCCATAGCCGTATGCTTTGTTCATCATTGCCGTGTGAACATTATGCCCGGCATGTTTTGTAAGCCCGGGATAGCCAATTGCAACATTGAGTTTGTCCAGTCTTTCAGCAAGGTACTGAGCATTGTAACTGTGTTGTTTCATTCGGATATGCAGCGTGTGCAGATTCTTGAGGATTGACGATGAGCGCAGCGGATCGAGCACCGGACCAATCAGCATGGCAGTGCCATTGTTTACATCGCACAATGAATTTATAAACTCCTGTGATCCGCAGACAGCGCCCGCTACACAGTCATTCTTGCCGTTAATGAATTTAGTGAGACTATGAACTACAACGTGGGCGCCCAGTTTGGCGGGTGAAATTATCATTGGCGTAAACGTATTGTCGACCACCAATTGAATATTGTGAGCGTTTGCAATTTTAGCCAATGCAGGAATGTCAGACACCTGAAGCATTGGATTGGTAACGGTTTCGGTATAGATAATTTTTGTTTCCTTCTTCACAGCACGTTGCACCTGCCCGATATCGGTAATATCAACAAATGTTACCGATATATTGAACTTGGGAAGGTAGTTCTTCAGAAAAGCAAATGTACCGCCATAAACGGTAGTGCTTGAGACAATATGGTCGCCGGCAGAGCATAACTGCAAAATGGCCGTCGTTATGGCACCCATTCCCGATGATGTTACCCAGGCGGCTTCGGTACCTTCCATTGCGGCAAGCGCATCGGCAAGGTATTTATTGCTGGGATTCCAGTGACGCGAATATAAATAGCAACCTTGTGTCTGACCGTCGAACGTATCGGCCATCGTTTTTGCCTGAAGAAATGTATACGTGGCAGAGTCGGTAATTGACGGATTTACGTCGCCAAACTCGCCGAACTGCAGCAAATCCTGCACACGTACCGCAGGATCAGCGGATTTTTCGTGTTCTAATTTTTCCTTCGTCATGGTAATTGTTTTTTGGTGAATCAAATGTATCATATAGCGCAATAATGACCAAGAAAATTATAAATGTGTGCGAAATTTCCATAAATATTCTTAAATTTGAAACTGAATATGCCTCATTTTTCGAAATGTGTAACAAAAAACCTGATTTTCATGCCAACTGACTTACATATTGATGGTCTTGATCGTAAAATCCTCGGATTACTCACTGCCAACGCGCGATTGCCTTTTATGGAGATAGCCCGAAAATGCAAAGTTTCAGGCGCTGCCATTCACCAACGGGTGAAGTCGATGTGGGATGCCGGCATTTTCAACGGTTCACAATATATACTTGAGCCGAAAGCACTCGGATACGAAACATGTGCATTTATTGGCATACAGGTACATTTGCTGACCACAAAATCGCATCAGGAAGTTTTCAGTAAAATCAGCCGCATCCCTGAAATAGTAGAATGCCACCACATCTCAGGAAAATATTCGCTGTTGATTAAAGTGTATGCAAAAGACAATGAGCATCTGAAAAATCTTATTATTGAAAAGATTCAAAGCATCCCGGAAGTAACATTTACCGAGACGTTCATCTCACTACAGGAAGGATTTATCAGACAAATACCCGTTGAGTAATATGAATATTTTGAAAATGAAATTACTGAGAAATACAGTTATTATATCATTGTTGCTTAGCCTGATCATTATTGGCACATCACTTCATGCGCAGACATTCAACAGGCCGTTACCGCCGGGTGTATTTCCGTACGAATTTGTCCGGAACGACAGCAGCGCCTTCGGATATTACTTGCTGGCACCCTATAAACTCAATGCACAAAATACGCCGGGGTATATCCACGGTTTTCCGCTTTTGCTTGACGAAAACGGGTACGTGCTCTGGTATCGTACCGTTGATTCGGGTAACGCTTCCAATCTGGCATTCCACGATCAGCAGCAGCTCTATACCTTTATTACAACCTATTCCCAGACATTCTCGGAATGTGTGGTCATGAATTCAGTGTTTGAGCCTATTGATACCTTTACTGTTACAAATGGGGTGCTTCCCGATGCGCATGAGTTTACCATTCTGGCTAACGGAAATTATGCACTTGCAGGAAGAAAAGACAGCGTGATGGATTTGAGTGCTTATACTTTTGCAGGAATACAGGGCAGTGCCATCACCCATGTTCGGGGATTTGTTTTGCAGGAATTTAATGCACAGCATCAATTGGTATTTCAGTGGAACAGTAACGATCATATTTTCCCCACCGAAAGTTTTCCGGCATTTTATGGTTATAATGCTGCCGACTTTGATTATTGTCACGGCAATGCCATATCCGACGACGATGACGGCAACCTGTTGATATCGTTCAGGCATTTGAATGCTGTGTATAAAATTAATCATACTACTGGAGCCATTATTTGGCGCTTAGGCGGAAAATCAAGTGATTTCACGTTTCCGAACGATTATAGATTCAGCGGGCAACATGATATCCAAAAAATCGCAAACGGTAATTATACTGTTTTTGATAACGGCAATAGTCATACGCCCAAGCGTTCCCGCGGCATTGAATATCATCTTGACACTGCTGTCATGACAGCAACAAGAGTATGGACCTATCTGAATACTCCTGTGGTTTATTCATCGGCTATGGGCAGCCACCAAACCACCGCCGACCGTAATCATCTGCTGAGTTATGGTCTGGTATTCAGACCTGACCCAAGCATACAACTGGTTGATGATGTCGGAAATCTCCTTACCGAAATCAACCTTGCAGATTCTGTGCAAACCTACCGAGCACGCCTTGCAATGCCCGCTCAGCCAATACCAAGACCGGCAGTAAGCTGTTCCACCAATCTTACGGATGTTTTTCTCAGTGCTCCGGGTGGGTATCAGAAATATGTCTGGTCAACGGGTGATACGACTGCAACAATACAAATAACTCAAACCGGCGTATATCAGGTATGGGTAAACTATGGTTGCGGCATGGTGGGTTCCCTCCCATTTTTTGTTGATGATATAACGAATGTATGCGGTGCTGCAGCAATTCCCGAGAATCCATTTCCTGCGATTAATGAAAAATATCATTTTTTTGACCTTCTTGGCAGACAAGTACTTCCGAAGAGAGACGGTATTTATTTGCAGCAAGACTACAGTGGGAAGACAAAATTGAGATATATTCGAAGTGTTGAATTCAGTAGGTAACAATTTATGAATTTCAATCGACAGCAAGCATTTAACTTCCAATTACCAATACAGTAATATTATGAATGAATTACCCAATGAGAAAAAAGAATCAATCGACAGCATCCGTTTTATTATCAGGCATTACCGCATTTTTTTAATTACAGTGCTGGGATCGGCTATTATGGCAGCTGTGGTAACATTTTTTATTCCTAAAGAATATCTTGCGTATGCGATTGTGTTTCCGGCTGCAAGCAATTCGCTGGAGACCACCGTTGACAGCCCGATGTTCGGTTATGATGTTGAAGCCGACCGGTTGATTCAGGTATTGCAGTCCAAAGAAATGTTTGACAGTATCGTGAAAAAATACAACCTTATAAATTATTATGAACTTGATATCACCGATGAAAGCTGGCCCGACAAACTACGCGAGTATTACAGCAAGGATGTGATTTACAAGCGCAATATTTCTATGTCGGTCGAGATTTCGGCACAGACTAAAGACCCGGAGTTATCAGCAAATATTGTAAACAGCATACTTGGAAATGTAAACAGCATCCGCGAAAAATTGATGAAGAAGAACCTGATTGCGGCGAAAGATTTTTATCAGAAGGAGTATAATCAGAAAAATGCGCTT
This sequence comes from Bacteroidota bacterium, assembly GCA_037133915.1. Classification (NCBI taxonomy): domain Bacteria; kingdom Pseudomonadati; phylum Bacteroidota; species Bacteroidota bacterium. The sequence goes on along the minus strand of JBAXND010000022.1, from coordinate 42,119 downwards.
GTGGATTCACTGGTTGCCAGGATTTCGGCTATGCGTGATGAAGTAAAAGATCCCGAAATCAGCATCATTTCAAACCAAACCCTGAATATGAATATCAACAGCCTGAAAACATATAAGAACAGTACTGTATTGGAACAGGCAATCAACCGTTATTACTTTGAACTGAACCAGCTTAATGAAATTGGCAAAAAATATGAAAAGGCCGCTTCGGCAGCATCAAGGCCGGTTACAGAGGTTTACGTTCTTGACAAAGCAACGGTATCACATAAAAAAGTGTACCCATCTTATACCATGAATATTATTATTACTGCTTGTATTGCCTTCATACTGACATGGATTGTTCTTTTTCTTGCAGAGAGAACCGCTTCGCACAAAAAAGAATTGTAAACATGAATATCATTGCAGCATCCATAAAAAAGTATTGGCTCTATATTGTTATCTGTCTGCTGGTTGGCTGCATCAACCTTTGCTATTTGCTTGGTTACAAAGTACCTGCATTTTTCACGCTCGAAATTCTGGCGGGCGTGCTGTTGCTGTACCTGCTTTTCTTTAAGAAAAAACTCCTTTTTTACGCCCTTATCTTTCTTATTCCGGTATCCGTACCCATTGGTATTGGTGGCGGCAGCAACCTTTCGTTTCCATCAGAGTTTATTGTATTTCTGCTCGGAATTTTTATTATGGGAAGGGCTTTTACCGGTACTTCAATCAGTCGTGATTTGTTATTTCACCCTATCACCATCATTCTATGTGCCGACTTATGCTGGATGCTGATTTGCAGTTTTTACAGCACCATTCCTTTGTATTCCTACAAGCGGGCTTTTATACGACTCATTTACCTTGCCGTATTTTATTTTTTCGCAGCAGAACTTTTTAAAAATAAAAAGAACATTCCGCTGGCATTTATTATTTATGGAATTGGTATGATTATCCCGGTAATATCAAGTATTGCATTCCATGCACGCTATAATTTTATTCCGGCCGCTGCTTATAAAATGACCGTTCCATTTTTTAACGACCATACGATTTATGGTGCAGTACTGGCTTTTCTCGCTCCGGTGCTTGTTATAATTGCCGCATACCAAACGCGCAATGGCAAAGGAAAAACACTGAAAATATTGCTTTGGTCTCTTACCGCTGTCATCATTGTGGGGCTTATACTTTCGTTTTCAAGGGCGGCATGGCTGAGCATTTTGATAACGCTGATTTTTGCAGCATTAATCTGGTTCAGAACAAAGTTCTCAACATTTTTAATCGGAACGAGTTTGCTTGCATTGATTATATTTCTGAATTTTGATTCACTCACAGAAATGGCCCGACGCAATGATTCTAAGAGTAATGCGCGCGACCTGAGTGAGCACGTGGAGTCCGTTTCAAATATACAGACAGATGCTTCCAACATGGAACGCATCAACCGCTGGAAATGCGCACTTCGAATGTTTGCCGACAGACCGATAGTCGGTTTCGGTCCCGGAACCTATCAGTACAATTACGGCTTATATCAGGTGCGTTCTGAAATGACACGCATCAGCACAGTGACCGGTAATCGGGGGCATGCGCATTCCGAATATCTCACATACCTGTCTGAAATGGGATTTTTTGGCTTTATTATTTTTCTGGCGCAGCTGTTCTTCGCAGTGTATACCGGAATGAAAATTATTTATAAAAGCCGCGACCGCTATACTCAAGCACTGGCGACCGGCTTGCTGCTTGCGCTTTTCACAATTTATATACACAGTATCTTCAACGCTTTTCTGGATATTGACAAAATGGCGATGCTTGCCTTTGGAGCACTCGCAGGTCTTGTTATACTTGATATTTCGTATAAAAAGGAGCTTTCAGCAACTACCGTTGATTATGACATCAGCCCAAATAATGAAAGGTTATGAACAAACAGCGGGATAATAAAACCGGCAAGAAACGGGCATTCGCGGCATTGCTTTTTGCACTAAGGATGTTTGCTCCCGCTGTTTCCGGCTTCATTATTTCGATTCTTGTTGTACATTATTTCTCAAAAGAGTTGTGGGGCAGCGTTGCTAATATCAGCCTATGGGTTTTCCTGTTCACCGGAATCGCTTCCTGGGGTTCAAAAGATTATTTATTACGACAATTCAGCCTGGAGCCATCAAGGATTACACACGTTTATTCGGACTCTTTGCTTACGCGCGCAATATTGCTTCCATTGCTTTCGGCTATGCTCTATTTTCTGACAGGCAGAGATATAATGCTCTGGTTATACTGCACAGCGTGGCTTGCAGCGCGCTTCGTCTATACATCTTTTGAACCCATCGTTATATTTGACAAGAAATTCGGAATGATGGCAATGACGGAACTGACCGGTGCGTGTATTGTTGCAGCCTATCTGTTGCTTACGCCCACAGCTCCTGTAACAGAGGATATCATTATTGTTCTGATGCTTGCCGATATTCTTAAAGCAGTTTTTGTATCGCTGTTTTTCTATAGAAGTCTTTCATTCTCACATTCCGTAATCAATACCAAACACATCATTGCGGCGCTTCCCTTCTTCCTTATCGGGATGGCCGGTCTGCTGCATTCACGCCTTGAACAACTCATCGTGAACACCTTTCTTTCCGACACCGAGAAAGCCTATTGTCAGGTATATATGAACCTGCTTCTGGCATCTATGGCTGTTCCCTCTTTGCTCATAACACCTGTTACAAAGAGCCTGTATCGCGCAAGCGCCGGCACATTCAAAAAAATTAGAATATGGCTGCTGCGTTTCGGAATTTTTGCCGCACCATTATCAGGAATAGCTGTGTGGTGCATCGTAAAATTTGTTTATCAATTCAACAGCGGCTTGAGCATACTCGTTGCCGGGATTTTATTTTGCATTCCTGTGTACTTTTATTTTCCGGCAATGTACGAGGCATATAAAAATGGCAGACAAACCCTGATCATGATTGTGATAGCTTCTTGTCTGGTTGCAGGAAGTATTTCCGGATTCCTCATTATTCGTGAATGGGGCATTACGGGCGCCATATATAATGCAGCATTTACACAATGGTTGATGCTGCTGATATTACTCATCAATTCAAAGCGTTCTGTCGTCAGTGATGATGATGTAAACGTTTATGAATTTCACCCGACAGAGCCGGATCTATGAGCAGAACAAACGGCATACTGTATTTTAATCCGCGGGCTACGAACTCAAAACCGCGTATTCCGAACAGCCTGCTGTCGCTGCTTTCAGTTGTATCCATCATACCTCAGGATATGTTTGTTGACGGGAATCTGGAACAAGATCCGTGGAATAAAATTGAACAAATATTGCAGAAAGGCGAAACCCGTTATTTCTGTTGTACCGTAATGCCCGGTCCTCAGCTAAAACAGGCAGTGCCCCTTTGCCGTCGCATTCGTAAATTATTTCCTGAAATTGTGATTATCTGGGGTGGTTATTTCCCGTCGAATCATTCGCAGGTAACCATAGAATCAGGCATTGTGGATTATATAGCCATCGGACCTGCTGAAGAAAGCTTTCCTGCATTGATTGGCGCACTTGAAAGCGGTGGCAATACAGAAAATATTTCAGGGCTTGTCTTCAAAAAGAATGCCCATATTTGCCGGACTGAACCTGCTCATATTCCCGATCCTGATACCTTGCCAACTCTACCCTATCAATGGCTCAACGGTATTTACGATTTGAAAGCCTACCTTCCAAAAACATGGCTCGGTTCTAAAACCTTGGGCTATCATTCCAGTTATGGCTGTCCGTTCTCATGTTCGTTTTGCGGCGTGGTACCGGTTTTCCAATCAGTTTGGAAAGGAAAAAGCGCATCGAAGATTGCACAAGAATTGCTTGATCTTAAAAAAGCATATGGCATTGATGCCGTTGAATTTCATGATAACAATTTCTTCGTTTCCGAAAATCGCGCCGTTGAATTTGCCCGTTTGATAATAGGACAGGAAATTTCATGGTGGGCGGAAGGCAGACCCGATACGTTGAATAATTATTCAGATGAAAGTCTGAGGTTGCTGTCAGAATCGGGATGTAAAATGATATTCATGGGCGCCGAAAGCGGCAATAGCAAAGCCTTACAGCAGATGCACAAAGGAGGCAGTGTTTCCGGAACAGGCATCTTTAATATTGCAGAACGTCTTTTAAACGCAGGCATCATTCCCGAATTTTCATTTGTACTGGGTTTGCCTGCTGATTCATCGAAAGCAGTATCGTCAGGCATTTCAGCCGATATCAGTTTTATCAGAAAGCTGAAACACACATTTCGCAACACTGAAATAATAATCTATGCATACAGTCCGGTGCCTGCTGATGAATCCGATTTGTATTCGCAAGCACAAAAGAGTGGATTTGTTTTTCCACAGTCACTGGATGAATGGATCAGCGACGATTTCAAAGGTATTGACATGCGCAAAAATCCGAATACGCCCTGGCTAACCAAATCAATGGTGTGTAAAATACTTGGGTTTGAAACGGTTTTCCAGTGCTATTATCCTTCAGATACGGATATCAGACTGCATAATGGAATGCGCGTATTAATGCGGATTGCTTCATATTTAAGGTACAGGACGCATTTTTATTATTGGCCATACGAATTAATGTTGTTATTAAAATTGCAGAGATACCGCCATCCTGATAAAGAAGGTTTTTAATGATGAAAAATTATCTCAGAAAAATATCCGCCAAGTTTCTGTATCCGATTTTTCGCCGTTATCAGCGGAGGGAGCGCCGCTGGAAACATGGTGATATCGTGGTAAAGATATTTCCGGGAGTGTTTCATCCGGGCCTGTTTTTCAGCACCCGTTTCATGATGGAATATCTGTCTACGTTAGAACTTCATCACAAAAGAATTCACGAACTGGGCGCAGGAAGCGGCTTCCTGTCCGTATACTGCGCAAAAGCTGGTGCAGATGTTACGGCATCTGATATCAATCCTTCAGCGGTAAAGAACATAACAGAAAATGCTGCAATTAATCATGTGGATATTACCGTATTGCAATCCGACCTGTATATGAACATTCCATTACAGCAGTTTGACATTATCATCATCAATCCGCCGTATTATATAAAAAAGCCAGCGAATATGGATGAGCGAGCATGGTTCTGCGGAGAAGATGCTGAATATTTCCGCGGACTTTTTAGCAGTATACGCCCCTATCTCAATGATGATACTCAGGTGTTGATGGTTCTTTCAGAAGATTGCCGGACAGATATCATTTCTGAAATTGGGAGCGCCAACGGATTTTCATTAAATTTACAAAAAACTAAAAAGCTTATAACTGAAAGGAATTACATTTTCAGGGTAAGTAATAAACAAACAAATGCTTGATGGAAAGCGCTAATGCCAATATATTTGGGCATGCAAGCAATGAGCCCATGGAAGTTGCACTGCTTAAAACACTCGCATATTTCGATGTGTTCCGCTATCCGCTGCGCGAAGATGAGCTCCACATCAATTGCCCTTCACCGTTGGTTACACGCGAAGAAATGCAGCATTCGCTTGACAGGCTCACCAAAAGCGGTTCGGTAAATTGTGTTGACGGGTATTATTTTTTAGGAAATGAGAATGAAAAAGTAAGCCGTCGCATTCGGGGCAATATCAAAGCCGAAAAATATCTCCGTAAAGCACGGTTTTATTCTAATCTTATCTCCAAATTTCCTTTTGTGGAAGCGGTTTTCATCTCCGGTTCGCTGTCAAAAGGATTTATAGATACCGACGGTGACATTGATTATTTTATTATTACCCGCCCCGGGAAACTTTGGCTGGCGCGCACTATACTTATTGCTTTTAAGAAAACGGTTCTGTTCAATTCGAGGAAATACTTCTGTGTGAATTATTTTGTGGATTCAGATAATCTGAGTATTCCGGAACACAACATTTTTACCGCTACAGAACTTGCCTACGCACTGCCAATGTATAACAGCAGCCTGTGCAAATCGTTTTTTGCTGCAAATGAATGGTGCCGTCATTATTATCCGAACAAACCGCTTCCTGCAACGGAATATATACAAAAACAACGCAGGAGTCTTCTGAAGCGCCTTGCTGAGCCCTTGTTCGGAAAAAGGTTTGGCCAAAAGGCGGAAGTGTGGTGCTATCGTATCACACAGAAACACTGGGAAAAGAAATACAAAAATAAGGACACAGATTTCTTTGAAATAAATATTCGTTCAGCACACTACATTTCAAAATATCACCCACAGGGATTTCAAATGAAAGTCCTGGAAAAATACAATGAAAAGCTTAGGGAACTGGGCATTGCAAATTAGGTATCATCATGGCAAAAGTGTTGTTCACACATTCGTATTTCCTGAAATTCGACCCGAAGCAATGGGGATTACAACAGCCTTATGCACCTCTTGGAACGCTTTATGCCGCTTCATTGCTGCGCAAGAATGGTTTTGATGTCGCAGTACATGATGTGATGTTTTGCGATTCTCCGGATGAACTGAAACCGGCATTAGAACGTGAAAAACCGCGCTATCTGGTAATCTACGACGACGGTTTCAACTACCTGACAAAAATGTGCCTCACCAATATGCGCGAAGCTGCCTTCAAAATGGCACGTTTGGCAAGCGATGCCGGATGCATTGTTATTGTCTGCAGCTCCGATTCAACCGATCATTACGAAAAATATATCGCGCACAAGGCTCATTATATTATCAGCGGCGAAGGCGAGATTACGCTGCTCGAACTCATGAATGCGCTGGAACGAGGCGCTGCGAATGTAAAGGATATTTCCGGTTTGATATTCGAAGAGCAAAATGAAGTGATTCATACCACAAAAAGAGACGTAATTTCCGAGCTCGATCAACTGCCGTTTCCTGCATACGAACTGGTTAACATGAATGCATATCGCAGCATGTGGATGCATCGTTACGGTAGTTTTACCATTAACATGGCAACGACCCGGGGCTGTCCATACCGCTGCAACTGGTGTGCAAAGCCGATTTACGGATACCGCTATCATTCACGCTCACCCCAAAATGTAACAGAAGAACTGAAACAATTATACGCTCGTTACAGCTTTAATAAGGTCTGGTTTTGTGATGATATTTTCGGTCTGACACCCGGATGGATTCAAAAGTTCGCTGTAGAAGTATTTTCTGCGGGGCTGCGCTTCCGATATACCATTCAGTCGCGTGCCGACTTACTTAAAGATGAGGAAACAGTTGCGGCTCTGGCAAGATCGGGATGCGAAACAGTATGGCTGGGCGCCGAAAGCGGCTCGCAGAAAATACTCGATGCCATGGACAAAAATCTTCAGCTCGGAGATATTTATACGGCTTGCCGCCTCCTTAAAAAATACGGCATACGCCCCGCATTCTTTCTGCAATTCGGCTATCCCGGAGAAACTTTGCACGATATCAGTCTCACGATAAAGATGCTGAATGAGCTTTTGCCCGAAGATATCGGCATTTCCATTTCCTATCCGCTGCCGGGAACCGTTTTTCATGAAAAAGTTAAGAACGACCTGAAAGAAAAAGCCAACTGGACCGACTCCGATGAGCTCAAACTCATGTTTCGTAATACCTACTCCGCAGATTTTTATAGGGCGCTGCATCGCTACGTGCATAAGAACTTCAGAAAAAAACAGGGTTTCGCCGCGTTGAAGAAATTGTTACGATTTCCTTTTGCTCCGGATTACATCACACTCAAACGCTGCGCTTCCATTGCCTATTATATTCCGGCATCCATCATCGCTAAAATGAACATGAATGCCCAAAGAACAAAATAGCCGGAGCACTTTTGACAGCATGGCTGCGGATTATGACAGCAGTTTCACCTGCACTGCCGTCGGAAGACTTCAGCGTGCACAGGTTTGGAAGCAGGTTGAAAAAATATTGCATAATCCTGATTCCCTTGAAATTCTTGAACTGAATTGTGGTACCGGCGAAGATGCAATGCATTTCACATCACTTGGTCATAAAGTAATAGCAACCGATATTTCAGAGAACATGATTGCTGTCGCTTCAGCCAAAGTAACGAAGGAACATCTTTCGCAAGCCCCGGTATTCATGACTTGCTCATTTAATGATGCGCTTACATTGTTCCCCGACAAAAAGTTTGATATTATATTTTCAAACTTCGGAGGATTGAACTGTATTTCCGCTACCGATATTGAAAAATTAAATCGTGATCTCCATACTCTTCTCAAACCCGGCGGTCGATGTGTAATGGTAGTTATGGGAACACAATGCTGCTGGGAACGTTTGTATTTTATTCTTAAAGGAAACCGGAAGCAGGCTTTCAGAAGGCAGAAGCATACCGGTGTGATGGTCCCAACCGGCAGCGGAATAACTGAAACATGGTATCATTCGCCAAAGGTGATGAAACGGCTTTTCAACGATAATTTCACTCTTCTGTTTATGCGGCCCATCGGACTCTTTGTGCCGCCATCATACCTGAATCCGTATTTTCAAAAACACAGTTTCCAGCTTGGGCTGCTCCGTACATTGGATAAATTGTTTGGCGGTATTGCCTTGTTTTCTAACTTCGCCGATCATTATTTCATAGCATTTCAAAAACAGGAAACGATTCATAATGAGAGTGCAGAACAGTAAAACAGTATGAAAGAAACAGACATCATACTTACGCACGGATATTTTTTGCATGAAGATGCACAGGAACAGCGTATCATGATGCCCTACCCACCTCTGGGATTGTTATACATTTCCGCGCACCTTGAACAGCAAGGCTTACAAAACACTGTACTGGACAGCACTTTCGCCACTTTCGACGAATGGAAAGCACAAATAACGGCAGCATTTCCCCGAATGCTGTGTTTTTATTCGACATTGATGACACGGAAAAGAGTGTTGCAAATGGCATCGTTTCTGCGTACAAATGAACAATTTAGAAATACAATTATCATCGTCGGCGGGCCGGATGTCAGGCATTATACAAAGGAATACCTCAGTCATGGATTCGATTATCTTGTCACGGGCGAAGGCGAGCAAACGGTTTTTGAACTTGCAAAAGCCTTGTTGGATAATCATAATCAGCCGGCCTCCGGTATTGCCGGAACAGCGCATTTAACTGATGGTCGCGTAGTCACAAACCCCGACCGGCCTCTAATCTCCCACCTCGACAGTCTGCCGTTTCCTGCCCGGCATAAAATTGATTTGAACCGCTATCTGGATGCATGGAAATCGAAACACGGATACAGCTCCGTAAATGTCAGCACCATGCGCGGCTGCCCGTTTTCCTGCAACTGGTGCAGCAAATCTGTTTATGGAAATACAGTGCGTCGCAGAAGTGCTGCTTCGGTAATCAGCGAAATTGAATCGCTGAAACAGCAATATTCATTCGACAGAATCTGGTTTGTGGACGACGTATTTACCATAGATAAAGCATGGATGCAGGAATTCGCGGCGCTTTGCGCGGAAAAACAATTGCAGCTGCAATACGAAATTATCACGCGTGCCGACAGGCTTGATGAAGAAATCATGCAATGGCTGAAGCAGAGCGGTTGTATCCGCATTTGGATCGGTGCCGAAAGCGGTTCTGCAGCAGTGCTTGAGTTCATGAACCGCAGGACAACACCCGAAAGTGTTACTGCTATGATGAAACTTGCCGGGAAATACGGCATCGGTACCGGAACCTTTATCATGCTGGGCTATCCGGGCGAAACGAAACGCGACATTGCACAAACCATAAAATACCTGAAAGAGAGCGCTCCCGATCTCTTTACGCTTACCATCGCCTACCCTATCAAAGGAACGAAATTCTTTAATGACGTTGCCGACAAAATGTTCCCTCAACCCGAATGGGCAACACATTCCGACCGCGACATTGATTTCAAACGGACGTACTCAATGAAATACTACCGTTACGCAGTGCGGAAAGTTCATAATGCGGTAATGGCGCAGCGTTCAGCACCGGGTATTTCGAAATTGAAATTCTTTGTAAAATCTTTCATCGCGTCCATTCAGATGCTGTTTCAATAAAATTCCTCGCTACGCTCGGAATGACAAAGTATCCGGTTTTTAGATAAGCCTTTCAAACAGCTCAGCATACGCGTTAACGCATTGACGGATATCAAAAAACACTTCCTGTGTTGCAGGCTGCGGTTCGTTTAGTGATGCAGTGGTTTGAGCAAAGAATTCATTCATGGTGTTTGCATAGCGCCAGTTCGGATGCTCCAGCACTGATCCGACACGGCGCGATACCACACGCATACCCATGTTCAGCGCCTCGGCACACACCATCCCGAAACCCTCTATTTCTGATGGATGCATCAACACACGACTTCTACCCATCAATTCCAGCACTTCAGGACGTTGCAGTTTTCCGGCAAACGTAATATTATCCTGTAAGCCATATTGCTCTGTAAGCTCAATTAAGCGAGGCTTTTCAGGACCATCGCCGGCAATAACCGCTTTTATTCCCGGATTATTTCTTTTCAGCTCAGACAGAACGTCAACTAATATCTCATAATGCTTTAGACGGATGAGAGAGCCCACCCCCAGCAGGTCGATGTCCCTTTCGGCGTTCGTTCTGACAGGCAATTCATCGGGGTCGACACCCAGGGGAATAACAGTGCTGTGCGCAAGCGAAGTATGACTTGTCAGTGTTTCAAGACTGAAATATGAAGGCGCCACAACCATTGTTCGGCTTAAATTAAGACCGCGCAAATAGCGGTTCGCCGGAAGCACATCCTGCCCCAGAATGCTGCTCACATGCGGAATTTCGTATTCGGCTGATTTAGCAATACCGGCCAGACATGCTTCGTTCAGCCAGAACGAATGTACCAACGAAGGCATTTTCTCCTGAGCAAGTTCATCAAAAAGCTTGTCTGCATGCAGCCAGGTGAGCACACGGTTTATGCCGCCACGATTGCGACCGCCACACGGAAACACCGGAACATCTTGCCAGCGGTACGGCTCTTTCGTAAACGGATATTGCAAGGTTATAACCACAGGTTCATATTCCGTATGATAGCGCGACAGCGCTTTAACATAAACCTGCAATCCCGGAATACAGCTGGTATCTTGTTCATTGGCAGGAAAGCCGGGCGTAATAATTATAATTCGTTTACCTGATTTCATATAGTTTCCATCCGTCAGAATACTCGCTCAGCACAAGTAATTGATGTTCTTTCTGAAGCTTCTCCCAGTTCTTTACCGGGTTGCGGTCTTTCCACTGCCGTTTGAATGCATCGCAATTATACAGTACCAGAGCGCCTTTCTCAAAATCGTCGTATTCCTTCACCCACATATTCCTTATCGGATTCGCGACATGATAGGAACGCAGAGCAGGATCAATTGAAAAGGTATAGATGGCGGTGTTTCCCGAATGATTGGTCACAAGGTCGGAAGCAATGGTCTGCTCCAGTTTGTTAAGCCTGTAGAAGCTGCGGAAGGAATACGTGAATACCACCGCATCAGCCATGATTATAAGAATAATAAAAGCCGGAAGCATAAATCGCCATGCCGACAGTTTTGTATAAACCCTTATAAACGCGGGAAGACAAAGGAAGGCAATCATCGGGAAACTGAGCATCAGGAAGCGCGGATTCTGAAATGCAAGTCCCATCAGCAACAACGAATACATCACCACAGACATAAGCGCAAGCTTTGCGTGCCATTGATCGGTATCACGCCTGCGGATAAAGAACACCAGCACCCAGCCGGGCAGCAGAAAGGCAGGATGCAGTATGGCCGAGAAGGCATAGAGAACATTTGCAAGATAATATTGTACCGAACCATCAGCGGAGCTGAACGAGGATGCAAGAAAATTATTGATTGACCAGTACGTAATGAGCGGATGAGTAATCAGTCCGGTGATGTTTTCGCTCTTAACCTGCAGCAGCAGAAATGAGCAACCCACCAGCACAAGCAATGCCCCGGCAAGACTTAAGAAGCGGAACTTACGGAACAGCGCAACAGTGGCATACACAGCCCAGGGCGCAATTATCAAAGCGGCAGGATATCGTGTAAAAAATGCGAGTACCGTAAACAACGCGCCCATCATCAAATGCAGGGCTTTTGCTGTGAACGTAATGCGGTACAGATAATACACCGCGCCGAAGGTGAACATCACGGCAGTAATATCGCTCATTACAAAAATGGCTCCTCGTAAAAACCATGAGGCCGGAAGGATGGTCACCAAAATAAATACCTCAATTTCTGTTATTCTTGTGGGATGCCACATCAGCAGTATTCCGCGAAAAAAGAACAGTGAGATAATGAACGCGCACAGCGATATGAGTTGCAGCACAAGTGCCGTGTTGCCTGTAATATATGAAACAAGACCGCCCAACATCGGGTATATAACAGGCCAGAAAAAACTTGTAGGTTCGGCGCTGCCGTGCAATGCTGTTCGAATCCATTCGGCAAAGCGCAGGTATTCGTGGCTGTCCTGACCATACAATCCGTTAAAGCCGAAACAAACGCGTATGATAACAAAGACGCCGAGCGGAATCAAAATAAAAAGGTACAGTCGTAAATGTTTCATCGATGCGGCATATCTTTCAAAGATACTCTTTTCAGGATTAACTGCGAATACGGCTTCGTTGCAATTCAGTCATTACTTCGTGAACATGAAGATGCTGATGCTGTTCCATTTTGTACTAATTACTTACTACTAAATACTAATTACTGTTTCAATCGCCTTCCTTCACCGGCAGATAGAATTCTATTTTACCGCATTTGGGACAGAAATACGTATCGTATGATTGGCGGTTCGTTACTATCTCAAAGAAGTTTTGTAGCGGCCCGCCTTCATGAAACTTATAATTTCCGTTAAAGATAAGCGGCGTGTGGCATCTGAGGCAGTCGGCCTTAAGCTTACCGTCGTCTGGATCAAACAGAGAGTTATTCATCTTCAGCAGGTACTGGCAGTTGGGACAGAACTGATAATTTGAATCCAGTGTTATGCCACAATTGGGACAGCTCTCTGCATATTCCTTCTCCTCTATCACGCGCTCCTCGGGCAAGCTGTAACCACAGTTCCAGCACACATCAAAATTATCGTCCATGGATGTTTTACAATTCGGGCAGGTTTTCATGTGTAAGTTCATTAGGGTGATTCTATGGGCTTCCTTATAACGAACCATGACGCTCGTATGCAATCAAACGTGCGTCGGGTTTTATTATTAATCAGTTGTTACATTAATATAAATTCTTTCCCAGAAATTAGGAGCATACACAATGATATCATCACTTGTGTAGGGAATATTATCTGCACCCGCATAAATCTGGATTAGATTTTCATTGTCGAAACCTATAGTAGAAGTAATTGTTATGGTTTCTCCGTTTCCGGGAGACTTCAGCGTCCATTCGCTGAAATTATTGCTCCATACAAAAGGGACAGGCATATCCTGATTTTCGTTGAGTGAAGACGGCATCGGCACAGAAGGACCGCTTGAATAAAGCGTCGTCGCATCAATCATTCCAAAATAAAAAGTCATGGGCTGTTTGAAAAATTGAAGAGTGTCGTTGATTTTCCCAATAAGCGGATACATATCAACATTAAGCGTAGTGCCATGTTGTATGGAATCGCCGGAGTACTGACCTAAAAACTGCGACAAATTAACGCTGCTGTATTGAACAGGCAATTCAATTACCTGTACGATATTATGCAATCCAATCTGTAAGAATTTAAAAATTGCATCATCTTTAAAGCATCCTCCTGACCCATCTTCATTGACATTGACAAACGGGCCGCATAATGTGGGAGACACTGTTATTTCGGCATTGCCGGAGAAATCAGCAAAGTGAGTATTATCGCCCGAACCGGGCAGTATCAATGTCATGGCAACAGCATGATTGTCGGAAGCAATGGTATTTCCAAAAATTCTTATCATATCAAGATCACCCTTAAAACCGGTGGGTGTCAGGCTAGTGATATAATCGCCAAATTGAGTATACCGGAGATCATCTGCCATGGTCATGCTTTTACCTTTTTGTCCTTTTGAAGATGTAAATTTTACTTTATGTACGAGGTTACCGTACTTATCCTTTTTACAACCGGCCAAAACCAAAAAAGTCAAAAAAATAATTGCAACTGTTCTCATAGTATTTTGTATTTATTGGTTCAATCAAGTTGGAAGTAACCCTTGTCTGATAATGAACAGCACTTGTTCATTTCCTCACCTTATAATAAGAATCAGCGCATTTCTTAACGGAATCTGTCTTTTTGCCGCTAATATGTGCGCCGGTAAATATATATGATTTGGTTCAATTGGGAATTACAATTAACAAATGGCAGGTAAAGGTTAAGGCTGAAAGTTGAACGTTTTTTCCCTTTTTGCTTTGTGCATTTAGCTTTTAGCCTTCACCCCCATTTGAAGTCATGCAGGTCAAGTCGAGACAATGTTATCATTAATCCTTAAGGCATCTTACTGATAATCCAACGTTCTTATCAGAAGGCACATATGTCACATCACTTCTGTTAAAATCGAGACGCAGACTCATGGCATTCATCGGGTATTTCGGATCCGTGGCAGAGCTCCACCAGGAGCCCATTTTTGTTTTGAAGTTCAGGATTCCGTTCATGCTGCGGTAACCATGAGGCAAGGCCGTAAATCCGCTTGCGTTGGTAGCGCCTGTGTTGGGCGCTTTCCAGTGTCCGGTCCCGGCTTCTTTTAAATTGCCTCCTACTACACTTCGTCCTCCGGCGGCGTCGGTTAACACATTCCATTCTGCTTCGGAAGGTAAGTGCCAGCCGTTGGGGCAGCCGGTTGTTGCCGCCTTGTAAGTATATACACGACCGTAGATTTCACAATCAATACACCAGCTGCCGGACATATCGTAATTCAGGTTTTCGGCCATCCACGTCTGGGTGCCAATGGTTATTGTCTTGTATTTTTTACCATCCCGTGCATCGGTTAGGGTATCCGTACTTTGGGCTTTGGAAAGCAGCCCGGAAATAATAATTATACAGGCTAACAGCGCAGATTTTACGTTCATGAGTTGTTGGTTATTGAGTTTATACGTTGAAATATCTCTTCTCAAAAATATCGTCATTGATTGAATCAATAGAGGTTATGATGTTGAACTGTAACGTTTGAATACTGCGAATCTTCCCGGTGTTTATGCTTGTTCTCAAGAAGCTAAACCGGCATGATGGTTATTTTTTGTTATCGTTTAATTTGTGATAGTAAATATATGAAACGGCCAGAATTCCGAATACAAGCAATGGGAAAAATGTTTGTCCATTTATTCCGTCAACGGCCCCGTGACTTATGGAGGCAAAAATAAAGTCAAAAGCAAAACCGGCATATGCCCATTCTTTTATTCGTTTCGGAATCTGAGGAATAAGTAATGCCAAAACGCCCAGCACCTTAAAAATAACCAATGCGGTTCCAAAGTAATCAGGATAACCCAAATGTCTGATTCCTTCTTTGGCAAGTTCTGTCTGTGAAGTTAATGCCGGCATTACTCCTTCGAATAACGCAATGATTGATGTTGCTGTCCAGAATAGTATTTTGTCTTTCTTCATTTCCTGTGTTTGTTTAATTGTTAATTGTCATTTATTGAGTTTCACCACAATGGCCGCTTAATTGTTCAACGCACTTACATTATCATTCAAATACTGTCTAACCTCATAGTATTGCCTGACAAATACCCCTTAGTTTAATATATCTCCACCTCAAATATAGGATAATATCATATTCACTGAAAAGGTTAATGCCAATATTCAATTCCAGCAAAGAGCTCATGTCTCACGAAGCCGCAAGCTGTATGGAATCAAAACGTTATAATTGTAATCGGTTCTACCAGGGTATGCGCTCGCCCTTGTGTACCAGCTGTCCATGAGGAAACTGGTCTCTTGCAATGGTAACAAGACTAACTGCTGTACTTGCTCCTTCTTCAACTTCCATAGGGGCAGCATCTGAACCCAGGTCGGTCTTTACCCAACCGGGATGAGCTGCGGCTACTGCAATACCTTTATCAGCCAATGTTTTTGATTGAATCTGTGTAAGCATGTTAAGCCCGGCTTTAGAAGTAGAATATCCCACAGTCATAAATCCCGAAATATACTGCCACATATTCTCTGCCGCGTTAATAGAACCCAACTGCGACGAATGATTAATTATTCTTGCATCGTCACTCAATGAGAGAAGAGGTACTAATGCTTCGGTAATAGCATAAGGCGCGATAAGGTTGATTTCGAGTGTACGGCGGACTTTTTCCGCGTTGGTTGGTTCACCGTCCCATTCTATAGCTATTCCTGCGTTATTTACCAGAACGTCCAGTTTACCGAATTTCTTTTCGATATATTTCACAAGATTAGAAATATCGGACGCACTGGTAACTTCGAGAGGCACTGTATAAGCATCGCAACCGGCTGCAATAAGCTCTTCAGCCGCCTTTGTACCTGCATTCTGGTCACGGGCTGCGAGAATAATTGTATATCCGCGTAAGCCTAACTGACGTGCTATTTCTTTACCAATTCCTTTGTTTGCTCCTGTAATCAGGGCTACTTTTCCATTTTTGTTTTCCATAAAATTACTCTATTAATTTATTAAGTTTTATTGTTAAAAATCTGTGTTGCCTATAACGATTAGATGACTTTTTCCTCCGTCTTCGTTTAGTGTAAATATTATTGAGTTATTATTTTTTTATTCACCACATTTTTATTTTCATCAATGATTTGAACTAAATAAATCTCTTTACTGGTTTCATATTTCATATTGTTGTAATAAATAACGTTGTTTTACAATGACTGCTATCGTTTCCCGCACAGGCGCATACCCTTTTCGGGTTGCACTTGTACGCTGTTAACGTTTCGGCTTTTATTCTATTTTTCAGATATCGCAATGTACTTTTTTAATTCAGTTTGTTTTTCTGCCTGTTTTATTAAAAAGTCTGCTACGTCAGCTCTATTAATTCCACCTATATTAATTCCTTTGAATAATTTGTTTTCAATACGGTATTTCTCTGTCAATCCCTTTTCTAATAGCCTTCCTGGTCTCACAACTGTCCAATTCAGATCTGAATTAGTGATAATTTCTTCCATTTTAGTTTTGTCAGCATAAACGTCTTTTAAAAAGTATTTTAAAAACATTTTTACAAGCCAGGGAACATAATTTTTACTTTCTCCGGCTCCAAATCCTGTAACAAAAATAAATGGGATATCTATTTTGTTCTCCCTGTGTATTTCCACAATTAATTTTGCGAAATCTGAAAAAATGGTAGTAGCTTTCATATTCTTGCCAGTTCCCAAAGTTATAATCAGAGCATCTGCGTTTTGGATAGAATTTAATAGGTCCACTTTATTTGTTGCATCACCAAGTATCACTTTTAACGATCTATTTTCCTCTATTTTAATTTCAGTTCGGGAAAGAGTCGTTATCGAATGATTCCTGTTTAATCCTCTTTTTACTGTTTCTAATCCTATTCCGGCCGAGGCTCCTATGATTGTTATATTCATTGTGTTTTTTTATTGATTTCGGTGTTGAGCTGACTGCTAACGTTTCCCGGGCTTGATTACCGTGCGGGTAATGCTAATCTTTTTCGGTGTTTATTTTGTTTCGTTTATGCTTGCGTTTATCACAAAGCAACAAATGCATGTTGTTGAACCCGTTCTATGAGTATGTTTTAAATATTTTTCAATAGATCCCAATAAATATGCTTACTTAAATTCAATCCGTCTTCAATATACTAAAGTATTTTCAAATTAATTCAATACTAAACTGAAGAACAATGTAGGAGCCTCTCCATTTCCATTACTTTGTTCCTTTTATTAAAAGCACTAACAATTTGTCCGAAGAGAAAGACCAAGACGAATGGCACAAAGCCAATTAATTGACTTGCATCATTTTTACTTAATGTAGAAAATATTCCCGCGATTCCAAAAAGTATTGTAATAGCTAGCAAAATAATAAACATAACATTAGGTCTAAACCAAACAGTGATTTCAGTTTTATTTTCATTATTTTCAACCCAACATTGTAGTAATGCAAAATTATCAAGTTGAGAGGATGTCCCATTTAATGTCTCATATAAATAAGTACCCTCAACCGATGGTTCAACGCTTAGTTCCATTTTTCTTTCTAAAATTTTGACAACGGAATCTAATGTATAGTCGCTTATAAGAATTATTTCTTTTCGTTTAAAAAGTTTCATGGGTTAATGTAATATTCTCCAGAAATAAGTCATTCTGAAATTTCCGGTAACGGCCTATTTCCTCCCTATCCCTAAAAATGTACGATTATGTATCTGACGGTATATCGCCTTAACAACCCTACACCCCTCATCTTATCCACCGTAAATATATACGATATTCAAATACCAAATAGAAATTTTAAATTATAAATTTTAAATTTTAAATTGAACAAAACTACCCTTCCTCCACTAAGCACAGGGATTCCTCATTACGCTTCGCTTCATTCGGAATGCAGTGAGGAATCTCATCGATGGTACTAAAACTCCCGAAGTATGTGTAAGTATTCCACAGAAAGGTGTGAATACTCCCGAAGCATGTGTAAGTATTCCACAGGTGGGTGTGAATGTTCCCTTAGCGTATGTAAATACTCCACAGGCATATGTAAATATTCCCTTGGCGTGTGTGAGTATTCCACTGGAGGGAGTGAATGCTCCCTTGGCATATGCGAATGTTCCACAGGTGGGTGTGAATGTTCCCTTAGCGTAGGTAAATATTCCCTTGGCGTGTCTAAGTGCTCCACAGGCAAGTGTTATCCCTCCCCGAGCAAGTGTGAAAGTTCCACACGTATTTACAAATGCTCCCTTGGCAGAAACGAAAACAGCTAATAGGGAATAGTTTTATTGCCTTTACCTTTCAACTGACTCACGACTCCTCCGCCAAAAGCGGACAGGCGACTTATGACCTTGCGTCGTCCTAAACTATGTTGACATTTTTTTTACCCCCCTTATAGGGGGGCAGGGGGGCTTTTTCTCACGACTCACCCGCCAAAGGCGGACAGGCGACTTATGACCTTGCGTCGTCCTACACTATGTTGACATTTTTTTACCCCCCTTATAGGGGGGCAGGGGGGCTTTTTCTCACGACTCCTCCGCCAAAAGCGGACAGGAGACTCACGACTTACGACTCTCGACTTCCGACTTCCATCCGTTGCGGCTCATGAATTGCACCTCCCTTCCCCATCTAAGGGGGAAGGGCCGGGGATGGGGGCTTTGACGACTCACGACTCTCTTAGTCAGCTTTATTCTTCCGTTTCCGTTCGAGTTCACTGAGGATAATCTTGCGGATGCGGATAGATTTGGGAGTTACTTCAACGTATTCGTCGTCGCGGATGTATTCCATGGCTTCTTCCAGCGAGAAACGTATGGGCGGTACCAGGTTTATCTTTTCGTCGGAACCCGAAGCACGTACGTTCGAGAGTTTCTTGGTCTTGATAACATTAATGGCAATATTATCCTGACGGGTGTTCTCTCCTATCACCTGACCTTCGTAAATAGGTTCGTTGGAGCCGATAAAGAACTTGCCTCTATCCTGCAGCTTCCATAACGCATAGGCCACGGAAACGCCTGTTTCCATAACTATCAGCGCGCCGTTGCGTGCATTTGTCATCTCGCCTTTCCAGGGTTCGAAGCCTTTAAAACGGTGGGCTATCACGGCCTCTCCTTCCGATACGTTCAATACGGCATTGGTAAGTCCGATGAGTCCGCGGGCAGGAATATTAAACACGAGTTCAATACGGTCGTTGCGGGTTTCAATAGATTCCACTTCGCCCTTGCGGCGACTCACCACTTCTATTACCTTACCCGAAAACGCTTCGGGAACGTGGATGGTCAGTGACTCTATAGGCTCGTTCTTCACACCGTTAATCATCTTGGTGATAACGGTAGGCTGTCCGAGCTGAAATTCATAACCTTCGCGGCGCATGGTCTCGACAAGAATGGAGAGATGCAGAATACCGCGTCCGAACACCAGCAAACGGTCGGGCGAGTCGGTCTCGTCAACGCGCAATGCCAGATTCTTTTCGGTTTCCTTATATAAGCGGTCGCGGATGTGGCGTGAAGTAACGTACAGTCCTTCTTTCCCGAAAAACGGGGAATTGTTGATGGTGAAAAGCATACTCATGGTAGGCTCATCCATGCTGATGGGTGCCATACCGTCGGGCGCTTCTATGTCGGCGATGGTATCGCCTATGTTGAATTCGTCGGGAAGCAGCACGGCACAAATCTCTCCGGCGCCCACTTCTTTCTTAATCTTTTCCTTGCCCAGTCCTTCAAACAGATACAGTTCTTTGATAACCGACTTCACAATCTGACCGTCGGCACGAACAATAGATACCTGCTGCCCCATCTTCAGGGCTCCGCGAGAGATACGCCCTATGGCGATACGTCCCACGTACGATGAATAATCGAGTGAGCTGATCTGCATCTGCAGGTTGCCCTGCTCTATCTTCTTGGGTTTGATGTGTGCAATAATGGTCTCAAGCAAATAGGTGATATCGGTTGTGGGTTTCTGCCAGTCGTCCGACATCCATCCCTGTTTGGAGGAGCCGTAAACCGTGGGGAAGTTAAGCTGGTCTTCGCTGGCCTCAAGGCTGAACATCAGGTCAAATACCGACTCATATACTTCTTCGGGGCTGCAGTTGGGTTTGTCAACCTTATTCACCACCACCACGGGTTTCAGCCCGAGTTCGAGTGCTTTCTGAAGTACAAACCGCGTTTGCGGCATGGGACCTTCAAAGGCATCAACCAGCAAAAGCACACCGTCTGCCATATTCAGCACACGTTCCACTTCACCGCCAAAGTCGGCGTGACCGGGGGTGTCGATGATATTTATCTTAACACCTTTATAGCGTACCGATACGTTTTTTGATAAGATGGTGATACCGCGCTCACGTTCCAGGTCGTTGGAGTCCAGAATGAGCTCACGCACTTCCTGATTATCTCTGAATAGTTTTACCTGATGTAAGATGCGGTCAACCAATGTTGTTTTGCCGTGATCAACGTGGGCAATAATGGCCACGTTCCTGACGTCCTGCTCTTCTTCGCTCATTATTTCTTCCTCTTTTTATCCCTGTTCCAGCTTTCGCTTGTGTCTTTTTTATATCCGCCGTAGCGGGGTGCTTCTTTTTTCGTTTTGTCGAATCCGCCGCCGCGTGGGGCGTCTTTCTTGGTTCTGTCGAATCCACCGCCGCGAGGTGCGTCTTTCTTTGCTCTGTCGTATCCGCCGCGGGGTGCATCTTTCTTGGTTCTGTCGTATCCGCCGCTGCGCGGACGGCTGTCGTCGCCTCTGTTAGCCGATGAGCGAGGGCGTGGTGCGTCGTCAATATCGCCTTTGCCTTCGGCAGGTTCAACCTTTATCGGGCGGCCTTCAAATTCCATGCGGTTCATGGCAGGAATAATCTCGTCGACGAAACGTGTCTCAATCTCGAAGAATGAGAAGTTACGTTTCAGGTCTATATCGCCCAGCGCTACTTTCTTACCGGGTGAACAGCGGTTCACAAGGTCAATAAGCTGTGGCGGGTAAAAACCGTCCATTTTGCCGAGACTGATGAACATACGGGTATAGCCGCCTTCCGCTTCGCGCCTTCTGCCGCGTTTGCCGTCGGCTTCACCACCGGGACCGTCGCTGATGGGCGATTTAATCTCGTTGGCATTGCGGTAATACTCCAGGAAGCGGTTGAATGATAATGAAACGAAGCGTTTGATCACTTCTTCCTTATCGAGCCATTCCAGCTTACGGTAGATTACCGGCAGGTAGCTGTCTATGTCTGTCTGGTCCAGTTCGACCTTTTCCATACGGTCAATCAGGTGAAACAGCTGTTTCTCGCATATCTCGCGACCGGTAGGCACCACGGCACTTTTAAACTCTTTCTTTAATTTCTTTTCAATCTGTTTGATGAGATGGCGTTCACGCAGGTTCACCAGTGCAATGGAGATACCTGTTTTGCCTGCCCGTCCGGTACGACCGCTGCGGTGTGTATATACTTCATGATCGTCGGGAAGGGTGTAGTTGATAACGTGTGTGAGGTCGTCCACATCGAGTCCGCGTGCAGCCACGTCGGTAGCCACCAGCATTTTGATGTTCTTGGAACGAAACTTCGACATTACCAGATCGCGCTGTCCCTGCGAGAGGTCGCCGTGAAGCGCTTCTGCATTGTAGCCGTCCTGAATCAGTTTATCGGCAATTTCCTGTGTTTCGCGGCGTGTGCGGCAAAATACCAGTCCGAAGATGCCCGGGTTATTATCGGCAATACGTTTCAGCACCAGATATTTATCCTTGGCGTGAACGGTGTAGTAGATGTGTTTAACATTCTCGGCGCCCGAGTTGCGGGTACCAATGGTGACCTCTAAGGGGTCTTTCATGTATTTCTTGGAGATGCTTGCAATTTGCGGAGGCATGGTAGCCGAGAACAGCAGTGTGTTTCTGTTTTCGGGCACTTCGGCCAGAATGGTGTTGATGCTGTCGAGAAAGCCCATGTTGAGCATTTCGTCGGCTTCGTCGAGCACCACGCGCTTGATAGCTGAAAGTTTTGCCACACCGCGTTCAATAAGGTCGTTCATACGGCCGGGTGTTGCAACAATAATCTGTACGCCGCTTCTCAGGGCTTTTACCTGAGTATCAATGCTTGAGCCTCCATAAACGGGAAGCACTTTGATGTCGTTGCTGTACAATGCGTAATCGTTCAGATCGCCGGCAATTTGCAGGCAGAGTTCGCGGGTTGGGCAAAGTATGAGCGCCGTAGGCAGTTTTGAGCCCGGAATGGCTTCCTGCACCAGCGGAAGTCCGAATGCTGCTGTTTTACCTGTTCCTGTCTGTGCTAATGCAATGATGTCGCGCGACTGGCCCAGCATCAACGGGATTACCTTTTCCTGAACCGGCATGGGGTTCTCAAAACCAAGTTCCCTGACCGCCTTCAAAATGGAAGGGGAAATTCCTAATTCTTCAAATGTTATCATAATGTAGATTGCTTGTGAAATTCGGGGGTGCGGATAAATTGTTCCCCCACAGACATTGACGATGTTGGAAGGATTGACAAGCGCCCTGCTTGCCCGGAAAGTTCACTATTGTTTTATTTAATCGGGTGCAAAGGTACACATTATTATAATACAAACAGAACAAAGTAGTGAAGAACTAAGAGTGAAGAACTAAGAGTGAAGAACTAACAATTAATCTTTGCGTCTTCGCGTCTTTGCGTGACTTTTATAATTAGTCAATTCGCCAATGAGACAATTAGTCAATTCGGCAATTCGGCAATTAGCTAATTTGAAAATTGTTAATTGTTAATTATTAATTCTTAACTGTTAATTGCTTCCGCAATCTGAATGGCATTAGACGCCGCTCCTTTACGAAGGTTGTCGGCAACTACCCATATATTCATGGTGCAGGGCTGTGAATGGTCGCGGCGGATGCGTCCCACAAACACTTCATCTTTTCCGGCTGCCATCAGCGGCATGGGATAGGTATTGGTTTCAGGATTATCCATAACAATGATTCCGGGAGCGTCGCGCAGCAGCTGCACGGCTTCCTTCAGGTCAAACTCCTTATGAAATTCAATATTCACACATTCGGAATGCCCCATTAATACCGGCACACGAACAACCGTTGCAGTAATATTGATGGTTTGGTCGCCCAGTATTTTGCGCGTTTCGTTCACCAGCTTCACTTCTTCGGTGGTATAACCGTCGTCCAGAAAATCGCCTCCGTGAGGAATACAGTTCAGATCAATCGGGTAATGATACGCCATGGGACCGCTGATGCCCGCGCGTTCGTTCTGTATCTGGTCCATGGCTTTTTGTCCGGTACCCGAAACGGCCTGATAGGTGGAAATCACCAGCCGTTTTATTCCGTACTTTTTGTGAAGCGGGTTCAATGCCACCACCATCTGAATGGTTGAGCAGTTGGGATTGGCAATAATTTTATCGTCGGCAGTCAGCAATCCTCCATTTACTTCCGGCACCACGAGTTTTATGGAATCGTCCATGCGCCATGCCGAAGAATTGTCGATTACCACCGTTCCGTTTGCAGCAAACAGCGGTGCATAATGTTTCGACGCGCTTCCGCCTGCCGAAAAAAATGCGAAGCGGGGCTTTGCGCTGATAGCATCGGCAACAGAAACCATGGTGACGGGTTTGCCTTTAAATTCAATCACCTTCCCAACCGAGCGGTCTGATGCTGCAAGAATAAGTTCCGTTACCGGGAAGTTACGTTCTTCAAGAACTTTAATCATCATGCGGCCTACCAAACCGGTGGCTCCAATTACTGCAACTTTCATATTCGTATCTTCTAAACTGACTATTATTACGGATTATGGCTTAACAATGATTTGTGCAACATCGCCGCTGTGAATCTCAACCAGCACCTGCTTGTTGCTGATGGTACGGTGAAGCGTAGCCTGGTCGAAGTGCCAGATGGTAATCAGCTCCAACCCGGTCTGATGCGTAACATTGAATTGCTTTTTGAGGGCATCGATGAAGAGCGGGAGTTTTTGGTCGTTGGTATCAATGCACACGGTAAAACTCAGGGCGGTGTTGTGCATCATATTCACCCGCACGTTGAACTTCGAAAACACATCGAAAATATCGCGGAGGTTTTCTTCAATGATAAACGAAAAATCGACACTCGAAATATTGAGCATCACCTGCGACTGTTTAAGAATAAATGTAGGAATAAGCAGCTTGGACGAGCTTTCTCTGATGACAGTTCCGCTTTTGGCAGGCGCGAGAAAAGATTTCACCTCAAGGTGAATATTCTTATTCTGCAAGGGTTTTATCGTTTTCGGATGAATCACGTTTGCGCCGTAATACGCCAGTTCAATGGCATCGGTATACGAGAGCGATTCAAATTTCACGGTATCGCTGAAGTAGCGCGGGTCGGCATTCATGATGCCTTCCACATCTTTCCATATCGTAACTTTGGAGGCATCGAGGCAGTAGGCAATAATAGCTGCCGAATAATCGGAGCCGTCGAGTCCGAGCGTGATGTTATGTCCGTTGCGGCTGGTAGCAATAAAACCCTGTGTTACGTGAATGGCTGTGTTGCCGTCAGTGTTGCTGAATGCCTTATTAATCATCGGGAGCGATTTCTCCCAGTCCACGCGGCCTTCGCGGAAGCAATCGTTGGTATGCAGCGTTGTGCGGATATCAACCCAGCGGCAGGCGATGCCAGTTTTGTTCAGATACAGGCTCATGATGCGTGATGCAATCAGTTCGCCCCACACCACCACCTGATCGTAAAAGAAATCGAAATCATCACCTGTGCTGCCCAGACAGCGTTTCCTGACTTCGGCAAACATAGTATCGATATCGTCGAAGCCGGGGTCGCTATTCGTTATTCCAAGTTCCGAAATAATATTTTTGTGATAATCCACAAACTGGGTGAGGACTTCTTCTACATCTTTGTAATGATGAAATGCCGAAGCGATAAGCTTTTCGAGCAGTCGGGTGGTTTTTCCCATAGCCGAGAACACCAGCACCAGATCTTTATCCCGGTCGGCCCGTATAATTTCCGTTACCCGTTTTACCGAAGGGGCATCCTGCGTACTCAGCCCACCGAATTTAAAAACTTCCATTTCTGTAAGGTAAATGGGGACAGTGCCCACAACCCTCAACCCGGGAAGCGGTCAGCTCCTGTTCATTTTTTGTTATTTTTTGTTGCATTTGCATTATACTTCTGCAATTATTAAAAAGCACTCAATAATTTTTACGGTTTATCATGCTTAAAGTACTTTTTCTAAAACAAAAATAATCCAATAACAATAACTAATTCATCAATAAAATACGTGTTTGCACTTCAAAAGTACTAAAAAACGCGGAAACCCAATAATTGGATATTTAATCGCATTTTATTTCTAGTTTGAAAAATTGCCCGCGTGCAAAGTCGGGCTTTTTTATTTACCGTTCTTAAATATTTAAACGCAATTAGATATCTTTGTAATGGATTAATATACAATTGTCAAAATCTTTTAGATGACAACTCCCGAATGCCTCGAAAAAGTCAATACCCGTTATAAAAAAGCAAGAATTTCTACTGAGCTTATTATAAACTCCCCCGCGGAATATCTTCTGAATTGTTGTATATTTCAGCGTGTTGAACCAAGTCTGGCTTTGATATTTGGCAGTGTTGTTCCTGCTCTTTGAATAAGAAACAAATCAGCACGGTCGAAATTATATAGAATAAGAATTCCTAAAACACCGGTTATATGAAGAAAATATTCCTTTTGGCAGCACTGATGAGCGCTTATTGTTGTGCAAATGCACAATATAATGTATCCATCAATTTTGAAGATACTGCGACGCTCAAATATGTCAGAATTGATACGGCAAATCACACGAATATCTGGCAGATCGGGAAACCTTCAAAGATCGTTTTTGACAGTGCTTACTCGGCGACGGATGCAATTTTAACGGATACTGCCCTGCCCTATCCTGTAAACAACCATTCATCATTTACAATTACGATAAAGTCGTACGATTGGTTCTGGGGTTCTCCTTCCTGGCATGGTTTTTATAGCAAATACGACACAGACCCGGGCCATGACGGCGGATATATTGATGTTTCATACGATGGGGGTGCCAACTGGCAGAATATAGTATTTGATACGATTTTGAACACCTGCCCTACGTATCCGTTTAGTGATTCGCTCCCCACTTTTTATAACATGTATACTGCCACAGACACTTTAAAAAATGGCGTACCTGCTTTTTCGGGCAGTTCCATCGGATAGAAGTTTTCCGAGATCAGTTGGATTTTCTGTTTAGGTGTTAAGAGCTGGCCACCGGATTCAGTAATGTTCAGGTTTAATTTTGTCAGTGATTCCGTTCAGACAAATAAAGATGGCTGGATGATAGATAATATAACTTTCGAAAGCTATTTCTGTAGTTCTGTCGACTATGGATCTTCGGCCAGTACATCTGCCAGCAGGATATACCCCAACCCGGCCAGCTCGGAGGTCACGGTGGAAGCACCTGTGATATCTGGCAACCCGGCAACGTTGGATATCATGAATATCCAAGGGCAATTGATCCAGCAACAAACCCTGCTGCACGAAAAAACAAACATTGACATAAGAGGACTGGCAAAAGGTGTTTACATCTTAATGCTGCACAGTAATGACAATACAGAAGTGATGCAGATGGTGAAAGAATGAAAATAATTATTAATTGTTAATTTATTAACTCCCCCGTTGGCAAATTAGTTAATGAAACCTATTGGCTTGGGTATCTAAAAAGTGACATCACAAATACTATTCTGATGGCTCTGCAGTTGAATCAGAGTAAGATCTAATTAAAGCTATTAATGGTCTATTAAGTAGTAAAACGAATTTGTATATTGGCGAATATTTTGTTTCCATATTGGTCAATATGCAAAATATTTAATTCAAGCAATTTCGCGTTTTCTCAAATTAATAAAACAGTCAAATTGTCCTAATCCTTAATGCAGCGTGCAGAAAACCCACCATGTTTAACGCGGCTGTCCTTACTAGCATTAGCAGTACTTTATATGGCTTTCACGTTTTTATGTACACGCCTTCGTGGCTTAAAAATACCTAAAAATAATTAAAATGAGCGGACAGCCCGAACAGAATATGCATTTGATTTATCAGCATTACTTGTTTGGTTTCCGCTACTGAATGACTGCGCCCAAGCCCCATTCGCACTCCCTTCGCTGGAACTCCAGTAGTCGTTAGCGAAACCGGTACCTATGGCACCTCTGTTCTCATAAAGTTTATTCAGTTCATCTTTGCTCGGCAGGTACCAGTCTGTGTATATATCGACCACCAAATCATAGCAACTCTGAGCGGCATAGCTTCCTGCGCCTTGGGAGGAAAAAATAGTGTTTGTATTTGCATTACCAGTGCCTATAGCTGTTGCAGTTGCACCGGTAGTTGTATAACTTCCATTATACCATGTAAAACTGTTATTCTGGTCGGTTGTTGCAACTATAATTCCATGCTCAACAACCGCATCGTAACCAATATCTCCTGCCTGTAACATGTAAGCGATTACGCCCCCTTGATAAGTCTGACCTATTGCCAGTGTCCCACCGCTGCCTGTAGTTGTAAATGAAAGAATGTTTCCATATCCTGTGCCGGCACTGCTGGTGGCATACGCCCTGAAATAGTATGTTGTATGTGGTGATAATCCAGCAAGATTACTTTGATAATAACCGTTGCCGGTACCATCGGAGGTTTTCGAGTCTGATATTGTTGGCGATACACCAGTACTCCAACACACACCACGGACGGTCACAGTTGAGCCCTGATCTGTCGAAATATCTCCGCCACAGATAGCAGAAACCGTTGTAATACTTGTTGCGGCAACTGTTGTCAAGACAGGCAGCTGCGCCGGCTGTTCCTGATCATTTGAATCATTGTTACTGTCCTTTTTACACCCATTGTTGAGCATAAGTGCTAAACACATTAGTACTAACGGTAAAATCATAATTCCGCTTTTCTTTTTCATAAAAGTTTTATTTTTAGTGATTACTTTTAGATTAATATAACTTTTCTATATTGCTAAATCTCAATTGTACCTGTTGGTAACGAACAATTATTTTCGTGCCTGAAATAGGCAAATTCACATTAGCACTTGTCTGGATTACTTACTTCTCAATTCCAAAGGAGAAAATTTCAGCATCCACCCAAAGCGCACGAATGCTCATTGTATACTGCTTTTAAGAACTACAACAAATTTCAAAAAAAGTTATTTAATCTTTTACACAACGAACAGAGATTCCAGCATTCTCGCTACCTGTAATGTCAGCATTAAACAAACTATTATTGTTAACCCCTGTATAATAATAAACAGCATTGTTTGGTCCACCTGAAGAAAAGCACCACCATCCCGTTGCAGTTTCAAGAAGTTCGTAGGTTCCATCAGAGTCGCGAAAACCGCCCGGTAACGCCGAGAAACCAGTTTCATTTGTTGCACCAGTATTAGGGTTTTGCCAATGAGCGGTACCTGCTTCTTTAAGTTTGCCTCCCGCCAAACTGCTACCACCAAGAAATGATGTAAGCGTAGCCCACTCCAAATCTGTTGCTGCGTGCCACCCAAGAGGTGCAATGTTTGAAGTGTCGTTTACGGCATACCAGTTATAAATTTTACCATAAGTTAAACTATTTAAAGGCGTATTCATATAATCACAATAAGCGCCAGAAGTGTCAATTTGCCAAGCTGATGGATCCGTAACCAATGGTATATCATTGCCGTTCCGATAATGAGTAACCTTTAAATTCTCCGTCATCCAAATTTGCGAACCTATTGTTACCGTATTGTAAATATTTCCATCGATATCAGTAACAAGTTCATTCGTTGTGAAGGTCATATCATTGCTGTAAGCCGTTCCAAATGAATTTTCAGCTTTAATTCTGTAGTGGTAGGTGGTAAGAGTTGATAAGCCTGATATATCAGCTCTTACAACTGTATTAATATTTCCAGTTAACGGGCTTGGTGAGGCATTTATACTTAGGCCGTAACTGTTTGTAAGACCATATTCAACACTGACATCTGTTGAGGCCACGTTTGCATTTACCAAGCCATTAATTCTTGCGGAGACAGCAGTCACTGCCGATGGTTGGGAAGACGAGACAATTGGAGGCGACCCTAAGGTTGTGAACATCATATCATCGCCATATGCGATTCCAACACTATTTATTGCGTATGCTCTCACATGATACGTGGTACCAAGATTAAGTCCTGTAATAGAACTGGAAAAATTTCCTGTACCGTTACCATCCTGAGTCATGTGGACGCCATACATCGGATTAGGATAGATATCCCAGCAAACACCACGCATAGTGACAAATGAACCGCCATCGCTATAAATTGTTCCCCCGCTAATAGCAGTGCTGCCGCCAATTGAAGTCGCCTGAGTTGTTGACAATGACGCCGAATCAACGGTCGAAAAACTAATTTCATTACCATAAGCAATACCTGTGCTGTTTGTCGCATAGGCTCTGACATAGTATGTTGTTAGCGGCGTTAACCCTGAAAGATTAGCAATAAATGCCCCGACTCCAGCGCCACATGCAATAATGCTATTCGCCGCAGTAGGATTAGGATACAGACTGTAACAGATTCCTCTTGCAGTAACGATACAGCCGCCATCCGAAACAACCGTACCGCCGGATATAGCGGTATAATTCAGAATATTTGTTGCCGAAGCGGATGTAATTGTCGGAAGAGAAATGGAAAAATCAATATTAATCGTTTTACTGCATGTGGGAACATCAATCATCGTCCCGTAACAGTTATTTGAATATCCTGTAAAACGAAGATTATCGCCAGATGCATAAGCCATATCAATTGTGGCTTTAGTACTCTTTAGAGGAGCGGCTTTGGTCAATCGCTTTTCGTTTCCCAGATATTTTATCTGGGTTGCACAAGCAATGCGGCTTGTACTTAATAGCTTAGACGAGTATGCGTATCCGTCACCGAAAATCCGGATAAAATACATGCCCTCTTGCAGACCTGTGATAATATAATTTTGAAGACCTGTTGAAAGTAAATCTTCAGTGCAGAGTACTTGTTGCCCCGAAACGTTATATATACATATTTTTGCCAATCCGATTATTGGAGAATAAAATGAAATCTCAGCATTTGATTGCATCGGATTCGGACAGACCTTAACTAAATCAACGGGAACTTGAATATCATCGATTCCGTTACTTGAAACAATTAATCTCAGGATATCATTTCCACCGATAGTCTGTGAATGACCTTGCGTAAGATTCTCGGTCTTCACGCTGTCCAGTGAAGTAGCCGAACCAATTGCTTCAAATGTTATCAAATAATTCTGAGCATGGCCATTCATCGATAAAAACAAGAATAAAAATATTTCAGTGGCAGCTAGTAAAAATGAGGATAAAATTGTTTTATGTGTCATGGAGTAATTGTTAATTAGAACCGGCAAGATTGATTCAAAAAGAACGATGTGAATATTACTAATCGGGTATTGTAAAAACCTGAAGGATTAAGGTTTCCAGTATTCGTAGAAATAAATTATCCTGATATCATTGCAAAAACGTAAAACGGCAAGAAAGACATTCCACCGTTTTACGAATTATAATTATTACTTCTGAATAATCAGCTTTTGTTTTGATGAGCCTTTCTCTGACCGTATTTCAACAATATAAATACCATTATTTAAGTCGCCGGTGCTGAAATTCTGTCGGTTATTCTGCAGAGGCTCTGAGCGGACAATGCCACCAATAACATTATAAATATTTAATTTCACATCATTCGTTTTAGTGTCAATGTTCAGGGTAACAACGTCTATTGCGGGATTGGGATACATGCTGAAACGAGGTGTATTGTTATTTTCATTAACAGAGCCTACCAGATTATCAAAGCTCAGATTATCGAAATAGACTACCGAATTACCATTAGGTCCGTCTAATTGGTTGTTTGGAAAAAACGCAGCAAGAATCATCATAGCGCTGTCGGCGGTTGAATAAGTGCCCAAAGGCACAGAAAAAGATGTCCATGATGGAGCTGCCGGCAACAGGATGTTTTTATCCAGCACCTGCAAACCACCATCGTACAGTAATATTTTTATCCACGCGGTATCACTGTTTAACGAGATGAGTTTGTAATATCCGAACAGACTGTCCGGATGCCCGGTTACCGGAAAAGCGGGAACCATAGGATAGGACATTGTTTTCGATGCAATCAAACCCCAACCGCCAGCCATTTGTCCAAGCGCAGTATTATTCTCAATTCGCACAGAAAAACTGCCGGCGGATACAGGAAAATGATCGTTCGATTTTGTACATGAATAAAAAGGTCCGGTACAAGAGGGATTCATCGTGGCCCATTCATTTGGCTGTTCATAGCTTCCGGTCGTGGTCCAGTCCTCAAATCCCGCATTCGGAATTTGTGCTTTTGCAGTGCATATAACTGCAACAATAGTCATCATAAAAAGTCCAAATTTTCTCATTTGTTTTTTGTCCGTGATTATCGTGCTGACGCTGCACTGTTAGTTAGTCATATTTATAAACAATATTATATAAAAACAGGAAACAATAATTATTTTATTGAAAATCAAACCAATTTTTATTCAAAAATAATAAAATTTTCATAACATTATAACAACTTTATGTTAATATTATTAATTTTATAACACTATTTAGTAATTAATGACCAAAAACAATATAGGCTATCAATTTTCGTCCGAAATGAATAGGTGACCCGCATCATACTATCGTTCAAAATAACGTAAATTCCATTTTAGTGAAATTTCCTTAGAACCGTATTATGAGGATTACAATAATAACGGATTATGTATAGAAACTAACGGTGGGCAATAAAAAAACGCAGATGATTTTGAAATCCACCTGCGTTTTTATAAAAACATTGTAATCACGGTAATTTAGCGAAATTTTTAACCCTCTTGAAATCAGTTTCAGAATCTTGATTTGTTTAAACCAGCTTTTCAAAAACCTTCTAAAACATCGAGCGGTAAATGGGGATCGAACCCACGACCCTCAGCTTGGGAAGCTGATGCTCTACCATCTGAGCTACTACCGCGATAAGTGTTTCAGAGCACTGAAGCTTGATTTGCATATAAAAGCGTATAACAAAACCTGTATTCTAAAACAGTGCAATCAATGAACGAAGGCTGCAAAGGTAATTAAAAAAAATAATTCTTATGGGTATGTTGCAGCCTTAAAAATCAGCTAAAAGTGCTTGCTTCATACTGCCGTATTCTTCGTCGGTAATCAGGCCGTCTTTGTGCATACGGTCAATTTTACCGAGTTTGATAATTTTCAGTTCCATCTCGCTCAGCTTTTTGTTGAATTCCGCATCGCGGAAAGCGCGCTTTTCAGGATCATTCAGTATGGTTTCATATTCCGTAGCCCTTGCTTCCGCCTCACTCAGGCGCTGCATCAGCGATTGCTCTTCGCGTTCACGTTCTTCTTTCATCCGTGCCTGCGCTTCCGTAAGTTCATTGATGTGGCGCTCGCGTTCGTTCAGGCGCTGTATCAGCGATTGCTCATCCTGTCCACGTTCTTCCTTAATCCTGGATTCAGATTCCTTAAGTTCGATAATTTGACGGTCGCGTTCGTTCAGCTGTGTTTCGAAGTTGGATTTGGCTTCGTCCAACTCATTCTGCAGCTGACGGATGCTTTCCTGATGCGTGGTTTTCAATGCGTCAAGCTCATTTGTATCAACATTCGATGAAGAATTCCCGTCATTGAGGGCGCGTTCCAGTTCCTGAATGCGTGCCTCCATCTGATTCACCATTTCCGATGCCTTGGTGTTGGCTTTGATTTTATCGCTTATCAGATTTGTTTCGTTGGTGCGCAGTTCAAGAATAATTTTATCGTATTCCTCACATTTTTTATTGAACTTTCCGTCGGCTCCGTCTACGGCAGCCTGCATATCTTTGATCCTCGTCTCTTTCATCTCTACGGTGCGATTCAGTTTTTCTATCATATCCGCATTCTGCTGCATCACTTTTTCCACCGATGAGATTTCGAGTTTCATATTCTCATTTTCCTGTTCAAGAGAGGCTGTATTTTTGATTTTCTTTTTCAGCTTTCCTTTTGAAGAAGCCGTCACTACGATGAGTATTATCAGTACAATTACAATGAGCCCCGCTCCTGCCGCACCATACATTCCGAACAGAATCATCTTTTCATTCAAGTCATTATTCATTTTCAGCTCGACATACTCGCTTTCGCGGATGTCCAGTTTATTCGACATGGTATTGTATGCCTGGCTGCGCACCACCAGGGTGTCTATTAGTTGATTGTCCAGTTTGAGCAGTTCGTCCGACTGCAGCAGCACAGTGTCGATAACTGCTTTTTGCTTCATATCGCCGGTATTCCTCAGGTCGAGATAATGGAACAGCATGGCGTTGCGTTCATTGATGAGTGAGCTGTCCGGAATGCTTTGTGCAAACAGCATCGGCGCAAATAATATGGCAAGCAGAAACAGGCAGGATTTTTTCAACATAGTTTAGATTTTTAGAGGGTTCAGCGGAAATTTTTGATTGATAGAGCTCATTTGCAATCGCACCGCTAAGTTACAACGTTTTGTTGTTTCCCGAGCCGCTTCGCATAATTTATCCGTACTTTTGCAGTCAAATTTCAGAAAAACTGGCTACATCATATACATATAAAGGTATCTGGTTGCTCACCTATCCAATCATACTTGGATTGTTGGCAGAGAACATGATCAATTTCATTGATACTGTTTTTCTCGGGCGCGTTGGCGAAGTGGCCCTGGGCGGTTCGGCCATTGGCGGGTTGTTTTACGTGATGCTGTTCATTCTCGGCTTCGGTTTCAGCCTGGGAACTCAGATTCTGATTTCACGTCGCAACGGTGAGGGCAACTATACCGAGGTCGGACGGATTTTTCGCCACAGCATGATTTTTCTGGTGGTTTTTGCAGCCGTTCTGGCTATTGTCGTAAGAACAGCTGGGCACAGCATGCTCAGGGGTGTTATAGCTTCGCCGAATATTTACGATGCCGCCATGACCTTTCTTGATTACCGTATCTTCGGACTGGTATTTGTTTTCGCGGCGTGCAGCTACAGGGCATTTTTCGTGGGCATCATGAAAACCCGCATTCTTACGTATAATGCGCTGATAATGGCCGGCGTGAACATTCTGCTCGATTACATACTGATATTCGGTCACTGGGGTTTCCCGAAAATGGGAATTGCGGGAGCCGGCATAGCCTCGGCCACGGCTGAAGCCGTAAGCTTGTTACATTTTTATTTGGTGGCACGCTTCACCCGCGATCAACAGCGTTACGGCATCTTCAAAAAAGGCATTTTTGACTTCAGCCTGATACGCAGCATTTTCGGAGTATCGTTTTTCACCATGCTTCAGCATTTCATCGCGCTTGGCGGATGGTGGGTGTTCTTTATGATTATCGAGAAAACGGGCGAACATCCGCTTGCCATATCCAATATTGTGCGCAGTATTTACATGATATTCCTTATTCCCATCTGGGCATTCAGTTCGGCGACCAATACTGTGGTGAGCAACCTGATTGGCGAAAACCGTAAAAGCGAAGTAATGTCGGCCATACGCCGTATTGCCTTGCTGTGTCTGGCCGTGGTGGCAGCCATGGTTGTACCCGCCTTAGGGTTAACCCGACAAATCATCTCACTTTATACCAATAACAATCAGTTGATTATTGACAGTCAGCCGGTACTGTTTGTGGTGTTGGGCGTACTTATCATCTTTTCTTTTGCCATGACTACTTTCAGCGGCGTAACCGGCACCGGCAATACCCGCACCGCGCTGTTGATAGAGTGTCTGGCCATTTCCATATATCTCACCGCAGTATATCTCATCAGCGTTTACACTACCCACAGCATCGCCGTAATCTGGTGCTCTGAATACATTTATATTATTATGCTGGCAATCTTTTCCTTCCTCTATATGCGAAATGGAAAATGGAAGGAAAGAAGCATATAATTAAGTCGTAGTGGACAATTCTTGACAGCTGCCTGAACTATTTCAACATTATACTGTTATAAAGTTTCAGCCTTTGTAATCTTCGTCTGTAAAAAAATCCTAAATTCGTCGCGTCAAATAAAAACTCATTTGTTATGAAGAGATTTACTCTCACGTTAGCCATCATTTGTTCGGTTATAGCCGCGAACAGTTATGCACAGGTTTTCACACCTTCCAATTCAAAACTTTCGGCCATTGCAAAAGTGACCGATAAAGGCGGATGGATAACATTTAATGATAATTTCAAAACGGCTCCTGCCGATGTTTTCTCAAGTCAAAAAGCTGCTTTCGGCCTGGGAAGCGGCGATGAGATGAAATTAGTTAAGAGTTCAACAGATAAGATTGGATATACTCATTATAAGTATCAGCAGTTGTATAAAGGCATTCCTGTTGCAGGTGCCGATTATATCATTCACGGAAGCAACGGAAAAGCACTGACCGGAAACGGTAATATTGTTTCAGGTCTTACGTGCGGCAGCACACCGCAGCTGCAGGCAAAAACTGCGATAGATATAGCCTTAAAGCTGATGAATGCCGAACGCTATATGTGGGAAAATCCACAAAATGAAGAAATGCTGCGCACCACTACAGGTAATCAAAATGCTACCTATTATCCTGAAGCAAAACTGGTGATTTTCGACAAGCATTTTTCAGGAGTTGCCTCTAAATACCGTCTCGCCTGGAAGGTGAACGTATATGCTGAAAAACCTCTTGGCAAACGCGATATTTATATTGATGCCCTGAGCGGTGAAGTAATCCATACAATTAATGATATCAAAACGACCGATGTGCCGGGATCAGCGCATACAAAATACAGCGGAACTCAGCCCATCACCACAGATTCAACGGCACCCGGTCAGTACAGACTTCGCGAGACATCGCGCAGCGGCATTGAAACTTATGACATGAACACCGGAACTGTTTACGGCTCGGCTGTTGATTTTACCGATACCGATAATGACTGGAATAATATCAACGCACAGAAAGACGAAGTAGCAACCGATGCGCACTGGGGTGCAGAAATGA
This sequence comes from Bacteroidota bacterium, assembly GCA_037133915.1. Taxonomy (NCBI): domain Bacteria; kingdom Pseudomonadati; phylum Bacteroidota; species Bacteroidota bacterium. The sequence continues at coordinate 5,756 of JBAXND010000022.1, read as the reverse complement.
CGTACGATTATTATTTCACCCAATTTGGACGGAACAGTTATGATGATGCCGGTGCAAAACTGATGAGCTATGTTCATTATGATGTTGGCTATGATAACGCATTCTGGGATGGTTTCCGCATGACATACGGTGATGGCAGTACTTACAAGCCGTTTACGGCTCTTGATATCTGCGGTCATGAAATTACTCACGCTGTCAGCGACGGAACCGCAGGTTTTGTTTATCAGGATGAATCGGGTGCCCTGAGCGAAGGTTTCAGCGATATTTTTGGCACTTCGGTTGAGTTTTTCGCACTGGGAAGTGCCGGCGACTGGAAAATGGGCGAAGATATTGACCCCGCAGGCATCGGACTGCGCAGCATCAACGATCCGAAATCAACACAGAACCCGACTACGTATCACGGGCAATACTGGGCAACCGGAGTTTTTGACAACGGAGGTGTTCATACCAACTGCAGCCTTGCATCATACTGGTTCTACCTGCTCAGTCAGGGTGGCAGCGGTTCCAACGACCTCGGTCTGCAATTTTCAGTGCAGCCTGTTGGACTCGATACAGCCGAAGCTATTGCCTATCGCGGACTCACTATTTATCTTACCAGTAACTCAACCTATGCCGATGCCCGCATGGCAACACTGCAGGCAGCCATCGACCTTTACGGAAGTTGTTCCAGGCCTTATATTCAGGCATCGAATGCATGGTATGCCGTGGGTGTTGGTCAGGCCGTTACCGATTATGATTTATCTATGTATAAAATTACCGAACCTGTTACCGGTTGCGGACTCACCACAACTCCCGTAAGTATCAGTGCCATCTACAACGGTTGCAATCTGAGTATCCCTTCCGGCGATACCCTTTATATGAACTATGTATTAGACGGCGGAGCAGTTGTTACGGATACACTGGTTTTATCAGCCGACATCAATCCCGGCGATACACTGAATTATACCTTTGCACAAGCTGCAGATGCCTCTGCACTGGGCATGCATGACCTTACCTGTTTCATTACGTTCAATCTAGATACAATTTCTTATAACGACACCATTCAGGGTTATCAGTTTGAGAACAGGTTATTCCAGAACAGTGATGTCGCCTTGAGCGCCATCGTGGAGCCGTTTTCGGAATGCCACCTCACCGACGCTGAAACAGTAAAAGTAAAGGTAGCATTTCATGGCTGCGATTACCTTATTCCGGGAAGCAGCATCAGGCTTGGCTATTCAGTTGACGGCGGAACGGCAGTTTATGATACGCTGACAACAGTTGCCAACCTTCTCCCCGATTCTACGGTAGAGTTTACTTTTGCACCCACGGCCGACCTCTCGGCAGTCGGAACACATTACATCAAAGCATGGACTGCCTTTGATATTGACAGCAACCAAATGAATGATACTCTTTTTGGGTATGCAGTTAAAAATCCTTTATCGATAACCGATACCATCATTACATTTGATGAGGCAAACCCGTCAAAAAATTACGTTGTGAATCTGGGTATATACGCACATGCGTTCACTTCGCATACAGCATATCATACAGGACCGCTCGGCTTCCAGATGACCGGCGGAAATGCCATGGCATATTATGACCTGCTGGAATTCCCCAACGGTAACAACACCTGGCAAATCAATGATTTTCTTTCGGCAAAGATTACGTTTTGTGTAGATGCTACCGCATGGACACATTGCAATATGAAATTCGACCTCAAGCAGACCTTCGGCGAAGCGGCATACACCAATCTGATAGGTCCGGGAGATTATAGAATTGCAAGTAATCTCAGAGTGCTTGTAAATAATTCCATACAAGTTGGCGGAACATACAATCCGGCTACAGCCGCATCCGACCCTTATGCCACCTATTTCGTGAATCTCGATGCATTTGCCGGAACTCGCTTTACCGTTGCCTTTGAGACACGCAATATTGCTAAAGACACCTTAGGATTTAAAATGGATAATGCCTACCTCGACAATATCCGCTTCCGCGAAGCTGATTTCAGCGAAGTTGGCGAAAGCGCCAAACTCGACAATTACGTTGCACTGTACCCGAATCCCTCAACCGGCAAACTGTTTATTGATTACTTCGCGAACAGGAATCAGGATGTAACTGTAAACATAATGGACATCACCGGAAGGATTATTCAGAGCAATATAGAATCAGCCAATACCGGTTTGAACCGTTTCAACTGCGACCTCAGTAACAATACCGCAGGTATCTATTTCATCAGCCTCAGAACCACGGACGGAGTGTTCAACAGCAAGGTGGTGAAGGAGTAGTGAAAAATGAATAGTGAATAGTGAAAAATGAAAAAACATTTTTCATTTTTCATTTTTAATTCTTAACTGTTTTCCAGGTTTCGTCAAAGAAGGCTTTGAAACTAATGGGAGGCTGAAGGTTAAAATCGCCCCATTTTATGGTATGCGTTTGTTTGCCATCGAAGTATTCGATATAATAAGTCATGTTCCCCGGATGATTGAATTCAGGATTCGGAAATTGAAGCGCCGCGGCTTTACTGAATAAATCGGCGACCGTCTTTTTATCAAGTTTCTTTGAAAGACTCACCGGTGCAGAACCTGCAGAAGCCGCATTGGTGCTGAAAACCTCGCCATTGCCTTTAAGCGTATAAGAATCGTATTTACCGATAAATCCGCCGCCCCTGCCCAATGTTATACTGTGATTGGTATAGCGCACCGTTTTGCAGCCGAAGGTCAGCAGCAGGATTATACACAGAGAGATTCGCGGAATCTTCATGATAAAAGATATTGGTTACATTTTTTCAGGCACGCTTATGCCCAGCAAACTCATGGCCGATGCAATCACTTTTCCGGTGTGTGCCGTAAGCAGCAGCCGCATCCGTTGAAGTGCATTGTTTTCTTCTTTCAGCACCGGAATTTTCTGATAAAACTGATTGTACTCCTTTGCCAGTTCAAACGTATAGTTCGCGATGAGCGCGGGACTCATCATCTCGCCTGCCTGTTTTACAACCGCAGGAAACTCGTATAACAATTTTATCAGTTCACGTTCATCGGGTAAAATAGTTACCGATTCATCGACATTCAGCAGCGTTATATCCATTTCGGAACGGCGCAGCATCGAGCGAATGCGTGCATGCGTGTACTGAATGAAAGGTCCGGTGTTGCCGTTAAAATCAATGGATTCCTTAGGATTGAACATCATATTCTTTTCGGGATCCACTTTCAGAATAAAATATTTGAGTGCACCCAGACCAATAAGCGAAAATAATTCAGCGGCTTCCGCCTCACTGAAACCAGCTGTTTTTCCAAGTGTTTCGGTTGTTTCGCGCGCAGTGGCAATCATATCGTCAACCAAATCATCGGCATCCACCACAGTTCCTTCGCGCGATTTCATTTTGCCTTCAGGCAGCTCCACCATGCCGTATGAGAGGTGATGAATACCATCGGCCCAGACGAATCCTGCCGTCTTCATCACTTTTTTCAACACATCAAAATGATAATTCTGTTCATTGCCCACCACATAAATCATGCGTGACGGCTGAAACTCGTCGAAACGTAATCTGGCAGTGCCCAGATCCTGCGTCATATACACCGAAGTGCCGTCGCTCCTGAGCAGCAGCTTCTCATCAAGCCCTTCTTCCGTAAGGTCAATCCATACAGATTTATCTTCTTTTTGATGAAACACCTTATTGGCAAGACCTTCAGCCACTATTTCTTTTCCCAGCAAATACGTTTGCGATTCGTAATACGTTTTATCGAAAGCGATGCCGAGCTTTTTGTATGTTTCATCAAAACCTTTATACACCCATCCGTTCATGGTTTGCCAGAGTTTGCGCACTTCTTCGTCGCCTGCCTCCCACTGCTGAAGCATTTGCTGAGCCTGCTGCATCAGCGGCGCATTTTTTGCCGCATCATCCTGAGCGGCGCCACCGGCAACCATTTCAGCAATTTCCGCCTTGAGATGTTTGTCAAACTCAACATAATATTTCCCCACCAGCTTATCGCCTTTCAATCCCGATGACTGCGGTGTTTCACCGTTTCCCCATTTCTGCCATGCGAGCATGGACTTGCAGATGTGTATGCCCCGGTCGTTCACCAGATTCACCTTCACCACATTTTTCCCGTTTGCTTTCAGGATGCGGCTGATGGAATCGCCCAGCAGGTTGTTGCGGATATGCCCCAGATGCAATGGTTTGTTGGTGTTGGGCGATGAAAACTCTATCATCAGTTTTTCGCCTTTGCCCGTAGTATCAATCCCAAAATTTTCTTTTGTAATTTCTTCGCTCAGATAATCCAGCCAGTACTGTTCCTTAAGCAGTATATTCAGGAAACCCTTGACCACACCAAAACTCTTCACTTCAGCCATATGCGCGGCAAGATAACCTCCAATTTCGTGTGCAGTAACGTCAGGCGCTTTACGCGATAATCTGGTAATCGGGAAAATAACAACGGTAAGGTCGCCGCTTTCGCGGAAATCGGGATTTGTTTTCTGGATGGAAACTTTTTCCGGGTCAAGTTCCACATTATATAATTCAAGAACTGCCGCAGCAGTATGTTTTGCAATTTCGCCTTCTATACGGTTCATTCCATTTCTTATTTGGCACAAAGTTAAAACAATTAGTCATAAGTTGAGGCGAAGCCGAAATCCGTCTCCTGACGGATCATGAGTCGTGAGTCAAGAGTCGTGAGTCGTAAGTCAAAAATGAGATAAGTGGTAAGACAAAAACAGAAGTCAGAAGTCAGAAGAAAAAAATCGACCATCTCTGAATAGCGTTGACCGATTTTACCAAGTTTAATTGATGATTGATAATTGAAATTATCCCGTCAGGGATATAATATTTCTAGAACCAGAGATAAAGTATAAACCGGCGGCGCACGGATGATTCTAATTAATTGTGATGATGACAGCATGCGCCGCAAAAAAGTCGTGAGTCAAGAGTCGTGAGTCAAGAGTCGAAAATCACAAGCAGTAGTGTAGCGGAAGTCCGCCGTGAAATATTCCGCCAGCCGATTTCGGCAACGCCTCATCTTTTCATCTTTTCATTTTTTCATCTTTTCATTTTTTCATCTTTTCATCTTTTCATCTTTTCATTTTCTCATTTTTTCATCTTTTCATTTTTTCATCTTTTCATCTTTTCATCTTTTCATCTTTTCCAACTTCCACCTTCCGGCCGGGCCACAACCTGATTCAGCCAAAAGGTTAACAATGAGCAGCAGCTATTTTTTGTCTTTAAAGAGGTAATTTAACCTTAGGTTTTATGTTGAAAATCTGTCGAAGTTGAAATTGGTTACCGAATGTTACTCTTTTATTATTTTTATTGTCTGTCGTTCGCTGATTGCATTTGTTAACACCAAAAAATATATTCCGCTTGTCAAAATACTAATATCCACTTCATCGAACCTGCTTGTCTGAAAAAGCTGTAATTGTCCGGTGCAGCTAAACACTTCAAGTGTTTTTGTTTGTCCGAATTGTTGTGGAATTTGAAGGTTGACTTTTCCAGACGTAGGATTTGGCAGCACTTCAATTAAATTATTGTGATTTGTTTCATCAACTCCAATTGCTATGCAAGATTGAGTAATTGTTCCTCCGCTTGAAATTTGCACCATGGTATTGTCAATCAAACAACGTGAGGAGACATTAAATGATTTTGCTGAAGAAAACGTTAAGGCGGTATCCTCAGTTATCAAATTACTGCTCTGATTACATCCGCTATTACCATTGGCATCAGTCTTAATTAAATATCACTGTTGTCCGGTAAAAGTTTGAAAGAAGCCGAAGCATAAGCCCGGCTT